>NZ_JBLUOI010000021.1:0-28311 GCF_048059995.1 Metabacillus sp. YM-086
AGCTACTGAGCGTCTTGGCACTTACTCAGATTGGACTTTCACCAATTAGCAATTTACGGCTTGCTGGGCACGCCAAACATTCAAAATTTCTCGCTGGAAATCTCTAAAAGTACATAGTAAGCATACTAATATTATGTGTATTTTTCTCATTTTATCAATTATTTTACTATAATATATACTTGATTTATTTTACCTAATAAGTGAATATCTGTATCGATTTGCCCAAGAAGAAAGCTATGACAAAATGTCATAGCCTTAGTTTTTCTTATATTGAATGACTTCTTTGTCAGCAAGAAGATAATAGTTTCCGCCAACATAGATTTTGTTTCCTTCTACTTTGTACGCACGGTATTGATCGCCCTTTTTAAGAATCTTTGCTTCAGTACCGTCAGATTTGTATAAGATGGTATCTTTCTTAAGGTAAGCCATGCCTGTATAGAAGACCGTTTTATCTTTCTCATATTTGATTTTATACCCTGCCCCCACTTCAAATGTATTGCCATTCTGAGAGTAAACTCTTATAGCTTCTCCAGCTCTCAGCATGCGGTAGATTTTACCGTCAGGGCTGTATAAAGGGGTTACCTTTTTAATTAATACACGTCCTTCGTACATAACGGTTTTGCCGATTTCATTCTTCACATAATATTGGCCGCCAACGTTATAGTAATCTCCAGCAAATCCATAAACTCTAATTTCACCTTTAGCAGTGATTCCTGATGAAGTATAAGTACCATCCTGTAGCCGCTTCAATAGTTCTACAGGTTTTTTCACTATAATTCGGGCTACAGGTTCTTTGTGAATTATTGGATCCGGGTCCTTTTCTTCCGTTGGAGTAGTATTAGGCAATCCAATAATGGTAAAAGTACTGAACTTCGTTATTTCTATGGAAACGCCGGCTGGCTTTCCAGTTGAGTCATTCTGAATGACAGCTCGTTGGATCGCTTTTTCACCGTCACTATGTTGGATATATATCGCCAAGGATGTTAGGAACTCATCTCTTTCTACTGAGTCTTTAGGTAGTTCTATGTCTTTTAATGAAAATGTCACCATGGTTTTTTGGTCTCGATAATTGGTTTCGATAATCATCGGTTTTCCGAACACTTGAACTTCCTTGTCTCCAGCTTGTTGTTTAACAAGTTCTGCATCCACGGTATCTTTGATGATTTGGCTCTTTTCCTCTTCTTTTCGGATCGGAACTACCTTAAAGTATAGCTCATCTTCCGTTTCATTTAATTGGCTAACTGAGGTTTCTGGCAACTCAATGGTTACGTCATCGGTTTGTAGACTTACTGCAATCTGAGATTGAGTTAATAAATTCAAGGCCTGCTTTTGAATTTTTACCGTGATTTCATCAGCTAAATCATTAGGAAGATCTGGTATTCGAATGACAATAGAATCTTTGTTTTGTTGAACTGCTTTTTGAACAGAATTTTCCACCTGCTTTTCGTTCAATTCTACTGAATCTACTTTTTTATTATTGTGAGTACTTCGCACAATATCCACTTTTGCTGTTGTGTCATTCCCGACTCCTACATCACCTTGACGTACAGATTCGCTTGGACCTCCACCTGTTGATGGTGGAGAAACTGGAGCAATATATGGAAAGACCACAACTTCTATAACAGGACTTGGATTATAATCTGTTTTAGCAGCAAATCTTACTTCATAAACCCCTGCCTCTAAACCTGTTGTTACCTGATTTGCTGCATGAATCCAATTTTCTGTTCCTTTTAATCGGTATTCCATGTTCTCTATTGTACCATTTATCTTCCCATTATTTCCGACTACTGTTGGTGCAACACCTGTTAATCCGATTGGAGCTAGCTGGTCACCCTTTTCTCTGTTGACCTTTACTGTATAGGTCTTTGTGTTCCCATTTTCCGCTGTTATAATCATCGTAATCTCATTATCTCCAACGCTCAAATGAATAGGAGAGCTTGCCTCACCACTCTGTACTGGAGTTCCGTTCACTACAATTGTCGCCTTAGAATCTGCAGTGCTTGGTGATAGTGTAAGGGTTTCGACTGAATGTCCAACGCCAACTGAATATTCTAGATCATCTACTGAAAAAGCTGAATCAAGAGAGCCAGAAGATAAGATGATATTACTTAAGTCTGCATTGGAACTTTTAGGTGGCTCGACGATATTAAAACGAACAGTACCTATAGCGGATTGAGGATCTGGAATGCCATTTGTGGTTCCATTATCTTCTATTGTGTAATCAAAATTACCCAAGCCGATAAAGCCTTGATCCGGAGTGAAAATAACATTTTCCCCCTCAATCCTAACGGTTCCCCCGGTTGCATTACTAACATCAACAATTGTTAATGTTTGCCCCTCTTCATTACTAGGACCAGCTTTATCATTTGTCATTAAATCTGAAAATGGAATTGTAATATCTCCAGTTCCTGCTATAACATCATTCTCTAGTTGATCATCAACTGCAACTGGTACATCATTTACCTCTGTGACATCAATAGTGGCATGCTCAGGATCAGACAGCTTCTCTCCATCTGTTCCTGGAGCTGCCTGAACATCAAAACCAAACCCTGTTGTTCCAAAAGCATCTTCATCAGGCATGAATTTTAAGCCGCTACTTCCCTCATTTAAGGGAATAAAATCTCCATTATTAATCGGAGAGGACCCATCATTTTTATATAAAGTTCCGCCCACAATATTTGTAATTTTAAAGTAGCTTGCCTCAGTCCTGTCCTGGTCAAAAACGGGAAGGATCACCAATCCACTACTGTTCATGGTATCTTCCTCTGTTATCGCCCCGGTAACAGTTGGTTTTGCCGAATTCCCCTTATCTCTATTTACTGTCAATGTATATGTTCTAGTACTGTTTCCATCTTGTGCTGTTACAGTCACTGGAATGACTGTTGGGCTGTCTATATTTAATATAACAGGCTTAGATACTCCAGAATTTGCTGGCATCCCGTATACCGTTAAAGTCGCAAAACTGTTAGCTAAAATTGAAATAATGTCGATACTGTTTAGATTATGTTCAACAGTTACTGTATAGTTCAAAACTTCTGGATTAAATGATTCCGATAAGTTTCCTTGTACAACTGATAAATGACTTAGATTAGCATTGCTTGTAATAGGAGCTTCTCGAAATACCTCAATACTGTAATTTCTAATTGAACCATTTTCAGCTTTTACACTAACATTTATCGTATTAGGACCTACACTTAATGGAACATTAGCAGAAGTACCCACTATATTGTTAATAGAAACAGTTGCAGTTGGATCCTGATCTACAGTTGCTGTAACATATAAGCTTGCTACCGCGTTATCAACACTTGTTGAGTAGTTCTCCTGGTCTGGTGAAAAAATTAAATCTCCATGATCGATTGTAAGGCTGGTTAGTTTATTATTTGAACTTTTAATAAAAGTTTTAACCAATCCTCTATTGCCAGCAGCAATTACTCCATCTTCTGATGCTTTTATTGAGTAAAATGTTCTATCTGTATTACCTTTATATTCCGGATCCCAGTTTATTCCGTCTATTGAGGATATAATGGTTTCATCGGACCCAGCTGCATAAAATTTTCCTGAACCATATGTTACTGCATTGAAGTCAATACTCCCAGATACAGATGAAGGGTATTTTACTTCCCATGTAACGCCGTCATCTGAAACATAGATATCTCCCATAAGTCCAACTGCAACAAACTTGCCAGCTCCATAAGTAATTTTATATAACTTTTGTAAATTAGGAAGGTTAAGGTTATTTACTTTATTCCACTGCTCCCCATCATTAGAAGAATAGACGATTGGATTATTACTGTTGTCATCACCCACAGCAATGAATTTACCTTCACCATAGGCTACTCCATAAAAACCTCTTACATCAGCTGGTGAGTAATCTCTCCAATTTTCTGCATCTGTAGAAGTAAGAATCGTACCATTATATCCAACTATTACTGCCTTATTGTCATTGGCAGCAATCGAGTATTTGCTTAGGCCGGGGAATACATCGGCTGTTCGAGAAACCCAATTGCTCGGATTTCCTATTGGGTCATCACCTTCATGCAGAGTAAAGATTTCTCCTTGCTCACAAGCAGTTATCCATTTTGTATTACTTGGACTTTCCTTCCAGTAAAACGAATCAGCTACTGTGCAATGAAAATTTGTTGGCGATACTCCCCAATTTTCCCCATTTGGTGATTTTCCGTACTTTCCTGTATCATAATCAAATAATAGCCACTGTCCGTTCCCATATCCCACTTTATATTCTGGAAGCATTCCAAACCCTGGGACAGCTGTTTTCCAAGTAGCAGCAGAAACACGCAATCCTAGATTCCCAAGGTTAAAGCTATAAAACAATAAAAGTAAAATAAGCACTAATAATAACTGTTTTCTAGGTTTAGTAGACAAGTTTGATTTCTCCTTCATTCTTATACTACATTAATATAAGTTTAATATTTTAGGTATTATATACTAGGAATTATATAATATTTACAAGGAAAAAGTTAGCAAATATTTTATGTAGTACTAGAATTTTCTTCATAGATCTATCCTTTCGTTTTTCATTTATTGCACCATTAAATTTTATACATCTCTCTAAAAAAACTAGCGCCTATATCCCTTTACTCTCCGGAATAGACTCTAGATTATTAGTACTCAACTAAATTTTATCTTTATCAATAGAACCTGGTACAAGGAAACCAGACTCCTAATTAGAAAACTCCTCTAAAATCTCTTCCTACATAGAGTTTCAGAGATTTCATTTGGTAGGGCTTCATATCAATTCGTCCTTTGATTATTCTAATGACGATTTATATATATCTAGTATAAACATTTGAGTCCAGTATGTACTATACTTCGCCTTCTCAGCAGAGTTAACTTATATAAATCGCTAGTAATATTTGAGTTACCATCAATAACTTGTAATCCGATATTTTTCAATTTGAATCCATCAGTATTCCCCATTTCTATTACGTACTTTTATGGACTAGATTCTGCTTCAGTCTATCTAGAATCTCTACTTCTAGTTGGCAACCCTCCATAAGATAGGTTTCGACGGTTCCATATCGTCCCTTAATATTGGCATATAATTGCTCGAGCACTTCAGGATGAGCCTTTAATATGAATTCAGCACGCTCTGGTGAGACTTGAAAAAGAGTGATCCATCTCATGACTTTTATAAATATATCTAATCGATGTTTATAATAATCGTTGGTTAAGAGATATTCTTCCAATACCTTTTGATAGGGTACCTTAACTAAGGACTGAATGATTGCTGCAATAATCCCTGTTCTATCCTTTCCAGCTGAACAATTGATGAGCACCGGCCAATTTTTATCATCAGAGATTAAGGTAAGTATTTTTTTTATCTGTGGAGTTTGATAGAATGCAATACTGTGATAATACTCCCTGGTAAAGTTTTTAAAATCTTCTGCTCCTGTCTTTCGAAACAAAAAGCTAAGAAACTTTCGGAAATTAGCATCTTGAGTCTCTATGGGAAGTAGAGGAATGTTCACAGAATTAATCTCCTCAGCAGAAAGTAATAAGGGCTTATTCTTGTTGTATTCTTTTTCTGATCGAAGGTCTAAAATTGTTTTAATCTTAAATTTCTTTAATATTTCCAGATCAGATGGAGTCATGTTAGATAACTTATCTGAGCGATAGATCACACCTTTTTTTATGGTAGATCCTTGCTCTGTTTTTACTCCTCCGATGTCACGAAAATTATATATTTTTTCAAAGTGTTGTATTAATTGTTTGTTACTCATAATTCTCTCCCTTTTACCCCATGCCACCGCTGCCATTGGCGCTCTATGGAACGTCAACGACAAAAGGCACTGTCAAGATATTCCCGTTTCTTTGAAATTGGGCCCAAATTTTATAGACTCCAGGTTGTGGGAATGTGGTTTCAAAGAGGGCAACAGGGCCACTCCCTTGATTTTCTAATGCATGAACATGTAAATATCGTTCACTGTCTTCAGATAAAACAACAACGTGACCAATAGATCCTAGATAGGGTTCAAGGTCAGTTATTGGATCCTTGAGATCACCTTCCGTTAACCTAAATTCTAATGTAAGCTCCTTCCCAGCCTCTAGCCCAGAGTTTACAGTTAACGATACATTTATTCCTTCTATAATTTTCTCGAGACGATGATCAACAGATACAGGACTTAGTTGAGCAGCTTCTCCTTCAACTGTTACCCATTCCATTTTACTCATGGAATCACCATCTTTTGGCTTGAAGTCCGCTATCATCCGATACTCGCCGCCAGCTGGAAAATGATTCTCTACCTCAAATACTCCATTCCCCTTATACTCTGGATGAATATGGTTAAAATAGGATAAATCTTTACTAACTACGATCAAATGTAATAGCTTTTCATGAGTAACACTAAATTCTTCAATGGGGTCACCGTTGTTAGCAACCGACATTCTTATTACATGGTCATCACCAGGAGCTTGACGTTCATCAAGCTCCCACTTCACCTTCACATCATCCGTCATGATTCTTTTACTCTCAACCACGTTCTCTTCATCCCACGATGAATCTGAATTACAGGCTGTAAGTAGCAGTACAGCCGAAAAACATAGAAACAGGATCAGGCTTTTTTTACTCATATCGCAACGCCTCATTTAATGGAATTTTTGCAGCTCTTCTTGAAGGGGCAAAACTTGAAACCAAGCTTATGAGTATTCCAAACGAGAAAATCAACGTAATGATCAGTGGGGACACGCCAAACTCAAACGTTAGGTTATTATACTCCATAAAGCCAGATGTCATATAGATTAATAGGATACCGAATAGAATACCGATGACAGTTGCTGCTAAGCCTATTCCGAACCCTTCAAGAATAACCATTCGGACGACTTGTTTTCGTGTGACCCCTACTGCACGCATCATTCCGATTTCACGAACACGTTCCATGATATTGATTAGCAATGTATTCGTGATTCCGATTCCTGATATAATAATTGCCAGAATGACTAATGCATTAATAATGCTAAACGAGCTTGTCACCATGGAACCGATGACGGTTACCCAATCCTCGGGGCCCCACATTTCTTCGACACGTTCTCCAAATTGTCCATAGATATTTTCTCTTAACTGAAGTGGACTTGTTTCATCATCCTTCAACACTAATGCATTTTTTTCGAATTTCACTCCGAAGCTCTCTTTAAAATGAGCCTCGTTCATAAACGCACCATATCCTCTATTTTTCATTGTATTAACGACAGCAATAACCTTAAATGACTTTGCTCCATCTAGGGTATCTAGCGTGATGCTTTCTCCAATTCTTCCACCCCATACTTCGTAGGAAATTTCATCAAGAATGATTTCATCGTCATGTAAACGTTTAATTAAGTCACCATGTGTTTCATTTTGTCCGGTAAACAGCGGAAAACGATCAATCCAATCTTCTCCAACTCCAAATATAGGGAGCATTCGTTTTTCTCCATCTAGAGTCCAAATGATTGATTGTAAAGAATATGTCGTTGCATCGGCAACGCCTTCTGTATTTTTGATTTTTTCTAGATCTCCTTCTTCAATGTGGTGAAACATAATATCAAGATTCCCACCATACGTTGAATGAACCATTTTTTCATAGGTCTGTAATAGTGCTGAATTCAAAGAACTCATTAACACAATCATGGCAATCCCCAGGCAAAGTATGACAGAGGTCATCGAAGAGCGACTAAGATTGCGATGTAAATTCCTCATTGCCATATCTCCTGAAAATCTGAATATAAGACCATAAAACCCTTTTATAACGTGTACAAACAGTCTAAATAAATATGGGAATATGCATGCAATCCCCACCATTAGTGGTAAAACTAATAGCAAATGTTGAATAAAGAAACTTGAAATAATTAGAACGATACCGAGGATCCCCACCCATTTATTCGTAGGTTTCGCTTTTGATTTGCTTTCCTTTAATACTTTTATCACGCTAATTTTTCCTACATCTCTAATCGGATACCAAGCTGCAATGACTGGAACAACCAATCCTGCGAGTAACGATAATAAAATCCCTGGTAAAAGAACAATACTATTTCCTTCTTGAATACCGATCAGCATAAAGACGAGATTTGTTAACCCTAATGCCATTCCATATCCAACGACCAACCCAATTACAGTTCCAATCAACGCTAACAGGATCACCTCTGATAACACCATGGCCTGAAGTTGTCCTGGGGTATATCCAATCGTTTTTAGAACGGCAAATTCATTTTTTCTTTCCTTTATGCTCACGTATAGTGAATTAAAGATGATGAAAGCACTTAATATGATCCCTAGGAAACCAGCGATATACAATGCCATAAAAAAGGAATCCATTTTTTGAAATTCTTCATTAATATTGATAACGACTGGTTGCATAAAGATGTCTGAATTCATTTTTGCAATTTGATCAGCGGCTTGCTTAACGGATGCAACACGTTCCCGATCATTTGCTTTTCCTTGAATTCCTTGAATTTGACCCTCTAACCCAAACCATTCTTGAACAACTGGTAGTGGAAGAGCGACTGCCCAGTGATGATACTTTGCCATATTCCAACTGGATGGTCCCATTAACTCTTGTGTGTACTTGATAATAGCGGAAACCTCGATGTTTTTTATTCCTTGATCTGTATTAAACGAGATAGAATCACCAATCCTTGAACCCCATATCTTAGCTGTTCTATCAGTTATAACAGCACCTCCACCGTTTAGATCGCCTTCGATTAGCTCAAATCCAGTAACAGCTGTATCGAGCTTACTGTAACCTGTCACAACCACCCTTTTTTGGATAGAAGATATCTCTTCCTCCTCTACGACAAGCTTTGTATTTTCTTTTAATAGTGCAACAGATGTCGCACCATCAATCGTTTCCATTTGCTTATACACGTCTTCTGAAAAATACGCATCGGTGCCTGCAAGAATGAAATCCGCTTTTGCGAAGGCTTTTTGTACAAAGATTGGAAATGACTTCTCTGCTGAATCCACTGCAGCAATAACCGAAAAAGTGGACGCGACACCGATGACAATCGATAAAATTGTCAGGAAGGTTCTCAACTTTCGACGCATTAAGTTACGCCATGCGATTTGCCATTGTTTCATTATGATGACCTCCTTTTACACCGTCCTCTATAATTAATCCATCTCGGACTGTGATGATCCGATTGGCAACTTGTGCCGCTTGTAAATCATGGGTTACCATCACGATGGTTATTTGGTCCTCTTGATTAAGCTTTGAAAGTAAGTTCAAAATCCCTTCCCCATTTATCTGATCAAGATTTCCTGTTGGTTCATCCGCTAAAATTAACTTTGGTTTCATAGCCAATGCTCTGGCAATTGCCACCCTTTGTTGCTGCCCTCCACTTAACTGAGAAGGAAATTGAGATTCTTTTCCTTCAAGTTTCACATCAGATAAAAGCTGGCTAACTGTCGATTTAATTTTCTCTTTAGAAGCATTGTTTGCTGATAGAGACAAGGCAATGTTTTCTCCCACTGTCATCATCGGTAAAAGCTGATAGTTTTGAAAGACGAAGCCGACTTTTGTACGTCGGAATTGAGTCAGTTCTTTCTCACTTAATCCATTTAATTGAACATCATCCACCACAATGTTTCCTGTACTTGGTAGATCTAGACCCCCGAGCAATTGTAGTAAGGTACTTTTTCCTGATCCACTCGGGCCCATTATCGCTACAAATTCACCCTTTTTAATGTGGATATTATTATCTTTTAATGCGTAAAAATCTCCTGATTCTAAAGAATACACCTTTGATACATTTGACACTTTTATCATCTTTATTTCCCTCCACTATTGATTTTTTTTGTGTTTGAAACTATTTTTTTGTGTTGTTTGTTATACGTTAAAAATGCAATGGCTAGCAGTAAAATGAAGCCAAGTAGTAGCCACAAAATGTAAGTTGGTAAAAACGTAAATGCAAGAACAAACCAAGCAAAAAATAATGCCAATGGGCTAAGGCTTTTTAAGATTTGATAGAGGATTTTCACAAATCCCATTTTATATAAAGGTGTCGCCTCAAGAAGAAAAATAAACGGATTACAAAATGTTCCAAAGGCGAGTGGAATAACAGCAAACACCGGAAGCTGATGGTTCGTTCCTAGCTCTAATAGAAACACCAGACCAATTGAAAAAGCCTGCATGATAAAATCTAAATGAGCGGATTTTAATTTTTTAGGATTCGTAAAAAACTGCTTTAACTCGGAATGATGCAGATAATATACCGCTCCAAGTGGCAGTGATAATAATAGTCCCACCAAAAAGATAAAACCTGCCCAGTGTAATAGAAATATATTCAATTAATTACCTCCTTCTTTTTCAGTAATGAACTAAATTCTGGCTAACAATTTTCCATCTTCTATATGACCTCACCAATTTCCGTTGTTAATGTAAACCACCAATATGAACTGGATATGAACTACTGAAAAAACTCTTCTTACCACCCAGTTTCAAATAAAGTCCATACAACTAACAGAAAAGCAAACGTTGAAAAAACAAAAATAACGATGACAAGTTGCACTGATACTACAGGTTCTTTTAGCTGTTCGTAAACAAACCATAAAATCGAACCTAAAGTTAGAACAATAAGCCCCCTTCTCACGGAAATAGCCATTTCAATAAACACGTTACATGCAACAATCATTGAAAGTATTAATGGTAGTAACATGAGCTTGTGAAGGTTCACAAAAGGTTGCTCCCTCCTATTCTTTTAATAAACGCTTTATAAGATTGACTATGAACATACTATAAAACCTCAATATGAACTGAATATGAACTTGAAATAAAATGAAGAAGAAAGGATCATCGTTATTCCGAAAGGATGAATATATAAAAAAACGCCCAGATTTTTCTGAGCGTTTGATCAGTTTATAATGTTGGATTTATTGTTATCCAACGATTTTTTGTTGAAGTATTTCCAAAACGTATAATTGAAAAAGAAAACCGAAATCAATAGCTGATTTCGGCCTCTTAACATATAAATGATTTATATCATTCCAGCTTTTTTTCCTTGAAATTCCATAGGTATTGTAACAGTGAATGTTGCCCCTCCTTCAGGGCCTTCTCCTACTTCAATCGTTCCATGATGAAGATGGATGATTTGTTGAACAATGGATAAGCCAAGACCGTTTCCTTTAATAGAAGGATCTCGGGACTTATCCACTTTATGAAATGGTTTGAAAATATCTTTTCGTTCCTCTTCTGGAATGCCTTCACCACTATCTGTGATTGATACTGTGAATACAGTATTCTTTACCTTAGCTGCTATTCGAATTTCCCCTTGTCTAGGGGTAAATTTAATACTGTTATTAATAATATTTGTCCACACCTGTTTCAGCTGGTCTTTATCTGCTTCAACTTTCAACGGCTCAAGCTTAATATCAAAGGTAATTTCCTTAGTGCTCCATTGCGGCTCCAATCCAATAACCACATCTCGCAGTTGTTCATCTAAACGGAAAGAAGTGATAACATGCTGATGCTGGTCATGCTGAAGATGAGATAATCGTAACAAATTCCTTCCTAGACGAGATAAACGCTCACTTTCCTGTTCAATAATTGTCAAGTACTGGTTTCGTTTTTCCTCACTCATTTGCTTTTGTCTTAGAGCTTTTGAAAAACCTGAAATCGATGTTAAGGGTGATTGAATTTCATGTGAGACATTGGCCACAAATTCTTGACGCATTTGATCAAGCTTTCCAAGTTCCCGAGCCATCTCATTAAAGCTTGCACTTAAGACACCAATCTCATCTTTTCGTTTCGTAGGAAGTTCGATATTAAAATGACCCTGGGACATCTTTTTTGTTGCATCTGTTATGCGAATAAGAGGTTTCACAACATAACGTGCTGCAATAATAATTAATAGGCTTCCTAAAAATAAAATGATGACATACATGAGATGAATAGAATTCATAATCTCAACTTCGACTTTATTCCTGTCAACCGTTAAAAATAATGCATAAGACTCTCCGCTATCTTCAAATGGTATTCCCACTATCGGAAGATGATTCATTCCTGCATATATATAATCTTCTCTCCCTCCCGATAAAACGCTCTCTATGTAGTTCCTATCCACTTCCATTTCTTCTCCAAGAAGTGGAATACCTTCTTGATTGTATAGCTGAAGACGAGTTTGGGCTGTGCCAGTAAACGCCTCTAAAAAAGGTAGTAGCTGATCAGATTCTGTAGATTTATAGATTTCAATGACCTTTTCCCCATTGCTAACTAGTGTATCTCGAATCTCAGTATGGATTCTCCCTTGATACATTAGATTGGTCCCAATATAAGCAATCACTAAACTCAACATGACCGTACTGACAAAAATAACAACAATTCGAGTGTATAATGACTTAATTTCTGTACACCTCCAAGCGGTACCCAAGGCCACGAATGGTTACGATCTTAAAGTCTTTTTCGAACTCTGCGAAACGTTCTCTAATTCGCTTGATATGGACATCAACTGTCCGTTCATCCCCCTCGTAATCAATGCCCCAAATTTGCTCGATGAGATTGTCACGAGTGAACAACTGCCCAATATAGCTACCAAGCTTGTATAATAGTTCAAATTCCTTCATTGGAATCGTTACCCTTCTACCATCCTGATATATTACTTGATATGTTTTGCGATCTAACTCAATGTCTCCAAGATTTATCATATTAGAAGCAGCAATCCGGTATCGTTTAAGAAGTGCACGTACTCGTAGAACTAGCTCAACTGGATCAAAAGGCTTTACCAAATAATCATCTGTACCAAGCTTAAACCCCTTAATTTTATCTTGAGCCTCTCCTTTTGAGGTAATCATTAAGATTGGAATATCGCCTAATTCACGAAGTTCCTTACATAGCTCCCAACCATCTAGCTTAGGCATCATAATATCTAAGATCACTAGGTCCAACTTATGATTCTCTGCATAATTCAATGCCTCTGCCCCATTTGACTTCTCAACAATCTCAAAGCCCTCATCATCCAAATACAGACGAACAAGCTCACGAATATGAGCTTCATCATCAACAATCATAATCTTCGCCAATTAACAAGTCCCCCATCTATTTGATCATATAGTTCATATTCTATTATATTCTGAGAAGTTATTATATGGAATAGATATCCATTTCCCGTCTTGCTAAATTATCATCATCGACTTAATTCTTCTTTTTCAATACCGATAAAGAATATGTATTTCTTTCATTTAAAAAGGAGAATCAATATGACATTATCCAGAACCCAAGAATCACAAATCCTAGATTTACACCTAATCGGTACTGCTCAGCGGGCAATTGCTAAAGAAGTTGCTGTTTGTTTAGATAGTGTAAATAAACGTATTCAGCACTTTAAACAAACCGGTACCACACATATGCCTTATAAAAAGAGAACTTCCCAGTATGACCCCCAAGAAGAAATGATCAGACAAAGAATTCGGTATTATCTATCATTAGAGAAACGTAAAAGTAGATTCACAGTAAATCAATTACATCTGAGTCTACTAAATGACGGTTATATTGTTAAAAAATCTAAAGTAGGACAATGGGTAAGATTTGAGCGAAATCGTTTGAAGGAAAGCTATCTAGATATTTATCATGAACCAGGTGTAGCTGTACAATTCGACTGGGGATCAAAAACAATTAGAGTAAATCAGCGTAACAAACTTATCCATTTTGCAGTGTTTGCTCTACCTTACAGTAATTTTCGCTATGTACATGTTACTGAGAAAATGGATTCAAAGTCTTTCGTAGATGCATTTATCTCTTTTACAAAGCATATCAAATGCGTATTTTCCATTCTACTTATAGATAATATGAAAATTGCTGTAAAAAATCGTTCATTTAGGGAAAACCAAATACAATTAACAGACCTATTCAAACAGCTAGAGAATCATTATGGAATGACGGTACGCCCGTGTACTCCTTATAGACCAAATCAAAAGGGAACTGTTGAAAATGCTGTAGGTACATTAAAACAAGAGATTCACGGTCTTAACCAAGACTATCAATCTATCAAGCATTTACAAAATGAGATTAACATTATCCTTAAAAGAATAAATAATAAAAAGCATCCAAACAAAAATAATACATGTCAGAATCTAATGAAATATGAACAAACGCTTGCAGGCCAAGTACCTTCAAAACATTTCGTTTATTTTCATGAGATTACTAGAAAGGTTAGAAACAATACATTGGTTTCATTTGATGGTAACTATTATTCTGCACCTGAAGAATATAGGGGAGAAAAGGTAACCATTAGATATAATGATAGAACTGTTAAGATTATATCTAGTGAAGGGAAGACCTTAGCTAAATATAGCCGTTGCTACGGAAAGGGATATAGGAAATACAGAGTGTGGAATATGTTATGTATGCACCAGAGGAAGTCAGATGGTTTTGATCAATCCAACCAGAAAAGACAGCTACCTCGCTGGCTAAGAAAACTATATGATCAACATTTTAACCAAAAGGCAGGAGACTACTTTATATTTCTTGAATTAATTAAGAATGTTTCGAGGAATAATGTAAAACGTTTATTAAATTACCACAGAGCTTACGATAAACAGTTAACTCCAATTTCAGCTCTGGATTTTATAGCAAGGTGTGTTAGGAATTAAATCGTTCTTTGATAAGTAAATACAAAAAAAATTTTTTACAAAAATGATGGGCCCCCTTTTTTAACTTTAATAATTTACAAAAAAATCAGATTTTTAGATTCAAAATGATTACCTCTATTGAAAATTGATTAAGCCCCCATCATTCCTTTTGTTCTATTTTTACTATATAAACTGTTCTGGTTTTGGAGAAAAATACCCAGTTAGTTAGAGGTTGTCCACTGGCTCGGTTGCTGTTACGTTTTGTTGTAAAAAAAATATAAAGCAAACTAAACTATATTGCAACTTTTAGATTCCTCTTTTAAGAAAATATGAATTGCCCCTTTATAGATTGTACACATATAGAAGAAACTTCCTCACTTCTTTATTGTTAGTATGATAGAATCACGGTTGGTTACTCTTTATGGTAAAGAAATTCCACATTCAGATTTTACAGCAAAGACAGAAGAAGAATATACTTTATCAATCCTCTGAGAAAGGAAAAATGCCTAAATGGTTAAAAGGACCCTATGAAAAAGTACTCCAAGAGGGATACCGTCAAACTAATGATTAAATGGCATGACGCCTATAAAAAAACTTTATCAATTGATTTAGCACTAGATTTTGCATTTAGGTGCTTATCATATAGATTTTACATGTTCCTTGATAATCCAATAGCCCCAAAAATATAAATGAATTTATCACAACCCCTTTTTTACCTTTCTTTAATTCCGAAATATTCAATTAAATTCAGAAGAAATAAGGTGAGAGTAGCCTTCAACATGACTACTCTCACCTATTTTTGTTCTAATTTACTGGACATCTGTTCTAGTTTTCAAAAACATTATCCATTTATGTCCAGTATATATAATTGAAGAGGCACAGGTAATGTCCCTGTGCCTCTCCACCAATATTTTCAGTATTTGAGAATAAAATACTTTCTAAAATATCTATTATTATTGTAGGTTAGTGTTTGTAGAAGTAAACCCTACAACTTCGCCATTAACATCATAGTAAACTACTAATACTTCATTATAACCACTTGCTACTGAAGCAGTTACATCAAGTGTTGTTACAGTAGCAGGACCAGCAGCAATAGCAGTTGCCCCAGTAACATCAAGAGTATTTTCTAGGTCAGCAACAGTATAAGCACCAGTTGCACGACTAAACACCTTAAACTGAGTAGTTCCCGTTGGAATGTTAGCTGTAGTTACAGTAGCTGTAAACTCGTCAGCATCTTTCTTAGCAACACCAGCAGCATCAGCATCTGCAGCTAAAACAGTTGCCTTAGTTGCAACAGAAACAGTTACAGGAGAAAGGCTAGCATGCTTAAGAATTGCTTGGAACGACTGATTTGCATTGAATACTAAATCATCAGCGAAGTCACTAAATGTTAGAACTCCAGAAGTTACAGCTGTTGCTGAAGTTGTTCCTTGGTCTGCAAAACCAGTTAAGTTTGCGTTAGCAACAGTGACATTATCATAAGCACTAGTTGAATCAGTATTTGCTAAAACATATTTACCAAATTGGTCCTTAACAACTACTACAGTGTTTGCAACAGCTTCTAATGCAGTAAAGTCAGCAACTTCAATTGTACTTACTGCAACCGCATCTGCATCAAGCTTTGTTGGGTTAGCAGCATCAATTGCTACAACACTACCAGCGTTATCAGTTAGATCTGAATCTTTAACTACTTTCATTTCAGTAGCTTTTAATCCATCTTTAGAAATAGTGAATTCCTTTTCTACTACTTGAGCAGCACCAGCGTTAGAAATAGTAAAGCGTAATTTCGCTTTAATATCTTTAACATTACCATTAGCATCAGTATCAAAATCAGTTGTTTCTACGTCCGCACCAATATACCATTTTCCACCGTCATTGAATACATTTACATCAGTAGTTTGAAGGTCTACACCACTTGCAGTTTCTAAAGCAACTACTTCTGGAGTACCAACAATTGAGCTTGCAGGAACGATACTAACTGCGCCATTTGCATCAGTTGCAGTTACATCAAATGAAGCATAATAACCGTTAGCCTTTGCTTCTGCAGCTGTATCTACACCAGTTAATGCTGCGTCTGTGTTAGCATTTCCTAATGAATCTTTAAATAATGGACCAAAATTACTTACACCATAAGTTACTTTAGAAGAGTCGTTTTTCACTACATTAATAGTAGATACTTTTTCTGCAATAGCAACTCCGTCTTTCTTAAGAACCGCTTTAACTGTTGCTGATCCTTCTTTAAGTGCCTTAACAGTTACTACTGGTGAATCAACAGCATCAACAGGTGACTCATCACTAATGATTGATAGTACAGTTGCATCACTAGTTGTGTACTCAACAGTGTAAGCTGATAGTCCAGCTGCTGAAGAATAGATAGTACCGTACTGATCTTTAACATCAAATTTCAAGTCCGCTGTTGCAGATGTTAATAGGTTAGTAGGCATTACAAAGTCTTTTTCTACTTCAACAGAAGATGGTGTTGCTGCATCACTAGCTGTTGCAGTAATTGTTGCCTTTTGACCAGTAGACTTAACTAGTACAGTAATAGTAGCAGATTGACCTTTAGTTGCGCCAGAAACTGGAGTTATTGCAATTTTACCAGCGTTTTCACCTGTTAAGATTAGGCTACCATTTGCAACAGTATTGTTGTCAGTTGAAATTACATAATCATCAGCTTTTAAATCCTTAGTTGCAATAACAGTTCCGTAATTATCCTTTACTGTTACAGCCACATATTGTGCAGTAGTAGTACCAGCAGCAAATGTTACAGCTGATTTTTCAAGAGTTGCTGTTTCTGGTTTGCCAGCATCAGCTTTAACTTCAATTGATACTTTAGAAGTAGCACCAGTTGCTGGGCTGAAAGCAGTAAGTGTTACTGTACCAGCTTTTTTGAACTTAGCAATTTTGATTTTGCCTTCAGAATCAATTGTTACATCAGCAGCATCAAGGATTGCATTATCTGAAGATAAGAATTGAACTGCACCATTTGTTTTATCTGCTGTTTTTAACTTGTAAGTTTCACCAAGTGTGTTTGTAGCAGTGTATTTAAGTTCTACATTTGTAGTTCCAGATGGAGTTAACTTATCTTTTCCAGTTGGAAGAACAACTTCTCCAAGAGAAACAGATCCAACACTAGCAGGTGCTACTACATTTAACGTTTTAGTTGTTGTTACACCATTGTACATTACGGTAACAACTACTTCGTCTTTCAATTCTGCGCCTAAAGCATTAAGTTCAAACTTAAGTCCTCCAAAGTTTGGAAGAGCAGAACCTTTAGTTTTGTTAAATGCTGTTACAGTTAATTTGCTATCATTTGCAGCGATAGTTGCTTTTTCACCATATTGGTTGATGAATTCAACTGCTAATGGAGCAGTAGCTGAATCTTGAAGAGCAGAGTTTGTAATTTTCACTTCTTCAATCTTTTCAGCTTCAACTTTTACAGTGTTTGAAGCTTTTTCTAATCCCTCTACACCAGATACAGTTACAGTGTAGTCTCCAGCGATGAAATTACCAGTCTTCTCTAAAGTAGCTTCAGTTTTAGCTTCGTTCCAAGTAACTTTAACATCTTCAGTTACAGAACCACGCTTAACTTCAAACTTAGCTTTAGTAGTATCAAAAGCTTTACCTGAGAAAGTAACTTGAAGCTTATTAACGTTAATCGCACTTACAGACTCAACTGCAGGAGTTAATAACTCTTCGTAAGCTTCAGTTACTGCAGTTTCAGTAGCACGTAATGCTTCTTCAACAGCAGGAACGTCTGGATATACATCAGTACGGTCAGGGTATAATTCTCTTCCGTCTTCTTTAATTTTAACAGCGCGCTCTTTTAAACGCTCTAATTTAGCCATGTCAGCTTCAACGTTTTCTAAGTTTCCAGCTTCAATGTCTTTTCCAACTTTTTCTAATAGTTCAAATTGAGATACTTCAAAGATGATCGCTTCACGAGAAAGTTTAGCATCTAATAAGAATCCTTCTTGGAAAGCTTCACGAACTGCTTCGCCACGTACTTTACCGATTGTTCTTTCTGCTTTTTTGATTGCAGCAGATAGAGCGTGGTAGTTTTCAACTACGTCTGCATCAAGAGCTTCTTCAGCATCAACGAAGTCTGCAACAGGAGCAGTAGCGTCAGCTAATTCACCAGCTACGATTTTAACTGCATCGATGTAACGAGCAGCGTAAGTTTGTAAGTTTTCAGCGTTTGCTACGCGTGCTTCTAGAGCAGCTTTGTTAGCAGTAGTAGAAGCTACTAAAGCTTTAGCGTTAGCGATCGCTTTCTTAGCAGTGTTATAAGCTGCTTCGAATTCTGGAGTTACTGTTAATTCAGTATTTCCGTAAAAATTAGTTAATGCTTTTGCACTTACTTCTGCTTGTACAACCGCTTGTTCTACTGAAGATGCAGCAGCAGCTCCAGCTGGGTTAGCAGCAACAACAGTTGTTACAGCTGCAGCAGCTGTTAAACCAAACTTTGCGACTTTCTTTTTAGACATTGTGTGTGTTCCCCTTTCGAGTTTTGAAAAATTATTGTTTTTATCAATAGGAGATATAGGTGTATAGCTAAATCCCTATTAATCTACTAACTATTCTAGCTATATTCTCCTGTACATTTAGAAATTATTTCATATTTTAGTAGAAAATTCAACTATTTTTTTAGTTAATTTCTTCTATTTTATGAAAACCTTTCTCCCAGTTGAATACATTACCAATAATATAACATATCTCGGAAAAATTCTAGTACTTTCGACTATTTTTATTTTCCAGTTTCTTGAAGTTTAATATTTCATTAAAATATTAAACTATGTTAACTATGGTAGAGTGCTAGGTAAGATGTATTACTATTCAAAATATATTTTATTTGAATAGCATGTATAAAACAACCTTACACCAATATTATCGACATAAGGTTGCAATTATTTAGTCTTTATTAAGATAAATTTTTAATGGATTTTCTTCCAATTGAGTGATATTCTACCTTATACTTTATCGCTTCTTCTAGATCATAACAGTTTCGACCATCAAAAATAACCGGAATCTCTAACCAGTTCACATAATCGTCAAATTTGATACTTTTGATTTCATCCCACTCTGTCACGATAAAAACAACATCTGCCATCTTCACAGCTTCTTCTGCTGAATTTGTGTAGATCGTTTCTCCTGGTAGTAGTTTCTTCGCATTATCCATGCTTATTGGATCATAACCTACGACTTTAGCCCCTTCTTGCACTAGTTCATGAGCTAAAGTAATCGAAGCTGCTTCACGCATATCATCTGTATTCGGCTTGAATGCTAAGCCTAGTAATGCAACTGTTTTGCCTTCCAGCGAACCAAAACGTTCTTTTGCTTTCTTAAGGAGTAAACGCTGTTGTTCGTTGTTTACCTGGATAACAGATTTTAATAAATTAAACTCATGCTCAACGAAGCTTGCGATTTGGACAAGAGCGTTTGTATCCTTTGGAAAACATGACCCTCCATAGCCTATTCCGGCCTGCAAGAATTTATTCCCAATTCTATCGTCCATTCCCATACCTTTTGCCACATCACTTACATTGGCCCCTAATTTTTCACAAAGGTTAGATATTTCGTTAATAAAACTAATCTTTGTAGCAAGGAATGCGTTTGATGCATACTTAATCATTTCGGCACTTCGGATATCTGTTTTATAGATTGGAATGCCGAATGGCTTGTTTACTTCTTCTATAATAGCCGCTGCTTGCTCTGAATCCGCTCCAATAACAATACGGTCACCATTGAACGTATCAGATACAGCAGAGCCTTCACGAAGGAATTCTGGGTTTGAGACTACTTCAACGTTTACGTCTTTAGTTAGGTACTCTAGAATGATACTCTTTACCCTTTCATTCGTTCCAACAGGCACTGTGCTCTTTGTGACAACCACTGCATCGTTTTGCAGGTTCTGTGCGATGTCTTTTGCCACCTGCTCAATGAAGCGCAGATCTGCCGTACCATCTTCACGCTGAGGAGTTCCTACTGCAATATAAGCCACTTGTGCGTTATTGAAAGCCTCTGCGTGCTTTGTTGTAAAGTTTAGGCGACCCGCTTCATAGTTTTTCACCATAAGCTCTTCTAAGCCTGGTTCAAAGATTGGCGAGATGCCTTGCTTCATTCGTTCTACTTTTGATTCGTCAATGTCTACACATGTGACGTTATGGCCGATATCGGATAGGCATACTCCGGTAACAAGACCAACATAGCCGGTTCCTACTACTGCAATTTGCATATTACCTGCCTCCATTATCTTTGCTGACTACCTCTTTTAAGTACTCATACACTTGATTCTTTAAATCATCGCGTTGCAAAGCAAAGTCAACTGATGCTTTAATAAAGCCGAATTTATCTCCTACATCATAGCGAACACCTGTGAATGGGTACGCTACAACAGATTGAATGTCGTTTAAGATTTTTAATGCGTCTGTTAATTGAATTTCTCCGCCAGCTCCTGCTGGTAGATCATCTAAAATATTAAAAATGTCTGGAGTTAAGATGTAACGACCCATGATCGCATAGTTAGACGGAGCCTCTTCCTTAGCTGGCTTCTCTACTAATGAATCAACTGTAATAACTCCTGGCTTTTGCTGATCTTGTTTAGGAGCGATGATTCCATATTTTGATACATCTTCATCAGGTACAGGCTGAACTCCCACAACAGAGCATTCATATTTTTCATACATATCGATTAATTGCTTTGTACAAGGAACATCCGATTTTACGATATCATCCCCTAAAAGCACCGCAAAAGGCTCGTTTCCGATAAAACGACTTGCACAGTTAATTGCATGGCCAAGACCTTTTGGTTCCTTTTGACGAATATAGTGGATGTTTGCAAGGTTTGAAATTTCTTGAACTTCTGCAAGAACTTTATCCTTACCTTTTTTAGCTAGTGTTTCTTCTAACTCATATGATTTATCAAAATGATCTTCAATTGCACGTTTACCACGGCCACTTACGATCATAATGTCTTCAATTCCAGATGCAACTGCTTCTTCAATAATATATTGAATCGTTGGTTTATCTACGATTGGTAGCATTTCCTTTGGTTGTGCTTTTGTTGCTGGTAAAAATCTTGTTCCTAACCCTGCTGCAGGGATAATCGCCTTACGTACTTTCATGGTATTTCCTCCCCTATTTCAAATACGTTTTTTTAACTGCATTGAACGCATAGCCGGTAAAACTAAACACAGAGCGAAGTAGGCCGAGCTTTTCGACGTCTCGGTAAACTTTCCACGTTTGTTTTGCAGCTTTTACTTTGTTACTAGAAATTGAGCCTGGTACCAATCGGTAATAGGCTAATACCTCTTGAAGGCCATGTGCTTTTATACCTCGTTTTAAAATCGAAAGCCATAGAGCAAAGTCTTGTCTTGTTCTGATGTTCGGCATTTCAATTGGACCTGTTTTTTCTATATTCACAACAGCTGTTAAGCAGCCAATGATTGTATTGCTTAGTAGACCGTTGTAATCGATATTTCTTGGGACATCTATGACGCGGTCGAGCTTATTGCCGTCCACGTCCATTAACTGATACTTTGAATATGTAAACGCGTAATCATTGATTTCCATGAATTCGATTTGCTTTTCGAGCTTAGTAGGCACCCATAAATCATCACTATCAAGGAAAGCAACGTACTTTCCTTTCGCTGCTTTGATGGCCGTGTTACGAGCAACTGCAGCACCGCTGTTTTCTGTTAACTCTATTAGTTTGATTCTGCTATCTTTTTCTGTGTACTCTCGGATGATTTTTCGTGATTCGTCCTTCGAACAGTCATCTACGATTAGCATTTCCCAGTTTTGATAGGTTTGCGCGAGTACTGATTCAATTGTTGCCGGAATAAACTTTGTACTATTGTAAGAAGGTGTGATGATTGATACTAATGGCTTGTCCACGCTTTTCCCTTCCTTCTATAATAAATTCTTTTGATAGAGGGAAACCATATAAGCAGCGTTTTCCTCCCATTGGTAATGCTTTGACACATGCTCGCGCCCAAGCTTCCCCATCTTTTTGCCTTCTTCAGGGTTATGAATGAAGTAAATCATTTTGTCTGCAATCGCTTGTGCATCCTTTGTTGGGATGACGAAGCCAGTTTGTTTGTCTAGCACAACCTCTGGCAGACCACCAACATTTGCAACAACAACCGGAACTTCACAAGCTTGAGCTTCAACTGCCGCAACCCCAAAGCTTTCACTATCAAGAGTTGAAGGCACAAAAAACACATCAAACTCGTTGATTTTATTCGGAACTTGGTCATGCGGAATTTTCCCTGTAAAGGTTGTTTGGTCAGCAATGTTTAACTCTTGAGCCAAATTCTGATATTCCTCAAGCTTTGGACCTCCCCCAACAATTGTGAGGTGGGTGTTTTGATACGTTAGCTCGTCTACTTGCTCTTTAAAAAGAGCATACCCTTGTAGCAGATAACGAATACCGTACTTTTCTGTCATCGTTTTAACAATCCCGAAGTTTATCTTGTCTGAATCGGTACGTACTTCATTTGGCTTAAACACATCAAGGTTTACACCAAACGGAGTTACTTCGATTTTCTTATCTGTATATTGAGCTGTTTCTACCTTCATGACTTCACTCGTTGAGCCAATCATGTCGGCTTTTCCCAATGCATATTTTACCATATATGTATTTAAAGCACCTTCTTTTGGAAAATCAAATATATCCATTCCCCAAACCGAAATCACATACGGGTGAAAATTCGCCAGTGCCCCGATCACTCCGTAGCTCGATACATAGTGAGCATGAAGAATATCCGGTTTTTCCTCTTTTAATATTTTCTTAAGAGTTGATACCGTTAAAAAGTACGTTAATTTATTTGAACCTACATTAAGGTAGCTGGTTTTGACGTTTTTCCAATGCGAACGATCTTGATCATCCTTGTGGCTATCAAAGCTAATGTTGATAATGTCAAAACCTTGTTTATCATAATAATCAAGGAACTTTTTGGTGTGTACGTTGCTTGCTGGTCCTAAGACGGCAATCTTCATCTCTTAGTTCCTCCCTTCTTTTATGCGCAGCATATCGTTTGCCACTTTACGAACTCTTGCATACCAGCTATGGTTTTCCCATGCTTTTAGCTCGATGTTTTGTTTTGTTTGATTGTATGTGTCAGGCTGCAAAAGGTCGAGAATAGCCTTTCCGTATTGTTCTGGATCAACTGTTGACACAGCGCCGAAGCCTTCTTCTTTCAGTAAACGTGCTTGAGCATCACAATCTGTTGCTGCAACAGGCAGGTGGTGTGAAAGGTATTCGAACAATTTAACAGGAACGGCGAAGTCATGGTACGCATTTTTCTCCCTTGGAATTAACGCCAAGTGGGAACGGTCGTAAACTTCGATAAGTTGGTCTCCTGATAAATGGCTCACCTTTAACCAATGATATTGTTCGTACTTATGCATTTCTTGATATTTAGTGTACTCATTTTCACGGCAGACTAATTCAAGATTAATCACATGCTCATTTTCGTTTAGCACTTTGAATGCTTCAAGAAGCATTAGCATCCCAACTTGGTCACTAATTCCACCTACGAAAACTGCTTGATAAGGCTCTTCCAGCTTTAATGAGATATTGTTTCTTCTTTCAACTCTCTCCATACCAGGAGGCAGTTCACTTACTTCACCTTGCCAACCTACATATTTGTTCATTTCTAATGAAGGAAGATAAAGGAGATCAACATACTTCTGATATGTTTTTAACTCTTGCTTATAAACTTGTCTCATTAAATAGCGTAGAAACTTAATTCCTTTTGGCGGTACATACATGTCGTCAAACTTCCAATACACATCACGGTAAAACAAGCTGATTGGAATGTTGTGCTGTTTCAATGTGTTCCAGAAACCGCTGTCTAGCTTTACGTTTTTAGGCTTGCGATCCGGGTCTGTGAACCAGTACGGCATTGTGCTGTTTTCCATGTAACAGAAAAGAGCATTGTTGTAATCGTTACGCGCATGATAATGTTCGATTGCAGCTTGTCTTTCTGACGTTGTTCCAGAAATCACAACTAACTCAAGACTTTCTTCTTCACAATATTGCTTAAATGCTTCAACAATTCGTTTCGGTCTAACACCTGATCCGCTTTTTGGATTTTTTTGCAGTTCATATGGAAAGTACACGAGAATGTGTTTCATCTATTTTGTCCCTCAATTCAACTAGTTTCGTTTTTTCGAACTACGACAAAAACTCCCGCCACTCCTATCTATGGATAGGTTCGTCAAGACGGGAGATATTGTTTTACTTATAAAAATTTAATGTGTTTTGTAGTCCTTCTAGTAGTGATGTTTTTGGATTCCAGTTTAACTGCTCCTTCGTCACTTTGTTGCAAAGGACACTATTACGGATATCTCCGCTTCGTTCTTCTTTATAATTGACTTCCAAGGATGTTCCTGCTGCTTCTTGCATGGTTTCAAAAAGCTTGTTCACAGTAATTTCCTCTCCGGAAGATACATTCAATGTTTGGTTATGCCCCATTGTTAATGCAGAAACATTTGCCGCAGCAACGTCCTCCACATAAACAAAGTCTCTTGTTTGCTCACCGTCACCAAAGATTGTCGGAGCTTTTCCATTTGCTAAGCAATCAGAAAAAATCGCAATAACTCCACCTTCACCGTGTGCATCCTGGCGAGGCCCGTACACGTTAGCATAGCGCAAAATGGTGTAATCTAGTCCAAATGTTTGACTAGCCATTTTTAAATAATATTCAACCGACAGCTTTGAAACCCCATACGGAGATAATGGGCTTGTCGGATGATTTAAATCGACTGGTAGTGAAACAGGATTTCCGTAAACAGCTGCAGATGATGCAAACACCATTTTCTTCACTCCATATTTCTTTGCCAGGTTAATTAAATTTACTGAACCACGTATATTTACGTTTTCATCGTACAATATATCATTTATTGAAGAAGCTACACTAACCTGTGCAGCTTGATGAATAATCGCTTCAGGTTGAAAATCCTGGATGACTTTTTCCATCAAATCACTGTTGATGTCACAATCCATGATTTGCACGCTTGAATTTACATTTCTCTTGTGACCAGACACAAGGTTATCAACCACATATACATCATGCTTTTCTCCAATTAACTTATCGACGATATGTGAACCGATAAATCCACATCCGCCCGTTACAAGAACCTTCATACTAGAGATGTCCTCCTAAAGCCTAAAGCTACCTAGCACCTTCACCTGTAAAGATAACTCTAATTGTCTTAATCGCCGTGTTTAGATCTAATAGAAATCCCATGTTTTTTATATAAATTAAATCATATTCTAATTTTTCTTTCGGTGTAATGTCGTAACCGCCATTCACCTGCGCCCAGCCAGTTAAGCCCGGCTTCACTAATAAACGCATTTTAAAGCCTGGAATGTCACGCTCAAACTCTTCTGTGAATTCAGGTCTTTCAGGACGAGGACCAATTAAGCTCATGTCCCCTCTAATCACGTTCACTAATTGTGGAAGCTCGTCAATACGTGTTTTACGAATAAACGCGCCCACTTTCGTTACACGAGGATCATTCTTACTTGCCCACTGTGCGCCGTTTTTCTCGGCATCTGATCTCATAGAGCGAAGTTTGATCACGTTGAAGTTTTTCCCTTTATAGCCTACACGCTCTTGGAAAAACAATGCATTACCCGGTGATTCCAGCTTAATCAAGATCATCGTGATTAAAACGATAGGGGTAGCGAAGATTAAGCCAATGCTTGCAACTAGAATGTCAAAAAAACGTTTTAAATATAAGTTATATACTGTTTCCTTCGGTATTACGGCTAATCGTTGATATGAACTTGTTTGAAATATTGTTGACTCTGCTCGATTTATTGCCATCCTTATCACCTCAAATACTAAAAACATGGCTATCAAAAAAATAGAGAACCTTCTAGTGGTACTCATATAGTTCAAACACTTTTATTAACAAATCATCATAAAAAAAATATCACTTGGAACGCAAAAGGTCAACAAGAACATTTAGAATTACTGGATAAATAATCCTCAATTTGTCTTTTCTTTTGTCATAGCAGATCAGAGACAGAAGTCCTACAATTACTTATTAATGTAGGTAACCTGAGCTCTTTTCATTCACATATTGTTAAAAAAGTGCTTAACACATTAAGGCAAAATTACTTTTTATACAATTGCCTCAATCAGAATATTTTCTAATCAGCGGGTTAAGCTAGGTTCGTCATCATACACTTCGAACCTTATCTTTCTTTTGTAGCCGTTCCCCTAAGAAACTATACAACATTCCTATCCATCCTACTATTGGAATTTGCAATTTTGAATAGAAAATATGATAAATTTGTGAAACTTGTTTTGCCTAGTTAGCGTCTAACTACTATATAACCCTACATAAGAAAAAAATAACCTTAATTTTTATATAAATCGTCTACCCTACTTGAAAAAGATTCTAAAAGCGGTAAGTTTGATCATACATGTTCTCTCTTCTGAAAATCCAAACTATAAAATAGACTTGTCACCATTATACACAAATCCGACAGGTTCTAGAATGATTTCAACAATTTTTGACAAAAGAGGATTGTGTAACCAGTCCCGGTCGCTCTATAATTTTCTTAGACCTAAAACAAAAAGGATGAACTAGATATGAGAGAAGCTAGAAAAAAGAAGAAAAAATGGCTTTGGATTACCTTAAGCATCATTGGCTTACTTCTCATCAGTGTGGGCAGCTATGCCTATTATATTTTTCAATCAGCAGCCAATACAGTTGAGACCATTCACGAAAATATCGATAGAGAGGTTTCAGAAAAAAGACCGGAACAAGTTGTGTTTACAGAAAAAGACCCAATATCAATTTTGCTAATGGGCGTGGATGAACGTAAGGGTGACGTCGGGCGCGCTGACACTCTCATTTTAATGACCGTCAATCCAAATACAAACTCAACGCAAATGGTCAGCATCCCTCGTGACACACGAACAGAAATTGTTGGCAAGGGCACTCAAGATAAAATTAACCACGCATATGCTTACGGCGGTACCCAAATGGCGATTGATACGGTGGAGAACTTTTTAGACGTTCCTGTTGATTATTTTGTAAAAATCAATATGGATAGCTTTAAAGATACGGTTGATGCTGTTGGCGGTGTTACAGTGGAAAATACATTAGACTTCTCCTATGATGGCCATGATTTTCCTAAAGGCACATTAACTTTAGATGGCGAAGAGGCTTTAGCCTACACACGGATGCGTAAAGAGGATCCCCGCGGAGACTTTGGACGCCAGGACCGCCAGCGACAAGTCATTGAAGGGGTAATGAAAAAAGGTGCTAACATCACTTCGATCACTAAATTTGGTGATATGTTCAACGTTGTCCAAAATAACGTTAAAACGAATTTAACCTTTGATGAGATGTGGGACATTCAAGAAAATTACAAAGAAGCCAGTGGAAATCTCACTCAGTTCCAGGTCGAAGGTTCCGGGGATAAGATTGATGGAGTTTATTATTATATCGTGTCTGAGGAAGATCGTTTGACGTTGTCGGAGCAGCTGAAGGAGCATTTGGAGATTTCGGGGACGACGGCTAGTGTGGAGTAGGTTATTGGGACACGGGGTGGGAGATTGGTCTTGATTGTGTTTCGGTGCTGGGATTATTGAGACTGAGCTTTGGGGGTGGACCTCGTTTGTGTCTCGATATTTGGGTTATCGAGACTGGGCTTGAGCGGTGAACCTCGTTTGTGTCCCGATACTGGGGTTATCGAGACTGATTTTGAGCGGTGAACCTCGTTTGTGTCC
>NZ_JBLUOI010000021.1:28409-68902 GCF_048059995.1 Metabacillus sp. YM-086
TTTGAGCGGTGAACCTCGTTTGTGTCCCGATACTGGGGTTATCGAGACTGATTTTGAGCGGTGAACCTCGTTTGTGTCTCGATACCGGGGTTATCGAGACATATCTTGAGCGATGGACCGGGTTTCTGTCCCGATTCTGGGATTATCGAGACACATCTTGAGCGATGGACCGGGTTTCTGTCCCGATACTGGGATTATCGAGACTGATTTTGAGCGGTGAACCTCGTTTGTGTCTCGATACTGGGGTTATCGAGACATATCTTGAGCGATGGACCGGGTTTCTGTCCCGATTCTGGGATTATCGAGACAATTCTTGAGCAATGGACCAAGTTTCTGTCCCGATTCTGGGGTTATCGAGACACATCTTGAGCGGTGAACCTCGTTTGTGTCTCGATACTGGGATTATCGAGACACATCTTGAGCGATGGACTGAGTTTTTGTCCCGATTCTGGGGTTATCGAGACATATCTTGAGCGATGGACTGAGTTTCTGTCCCGATTCTGGGATTATCGAGACACATCTTAAGCGATGGACCGAGTCTCTGTCCCGATACTGGGGTTATCGAGACACATCTTGAGCGCTACACCGAGTTTTTGTCCCGATACTGGGGTTATCGAGACACATCTTGAGCGCTGGACCGGGTTTCTGTCCCGATTCTGGTATTATCGAAACATATCTTGAGCGCTGGACCGAGTTTTTGTCCCGATACTGGGGTTATCGAGACACATCTTGAGCGCTGGACCAAGTTTCTGTCTCGATACCGGTATTATCGAGACATGACTTGAACATTGGATCACTTTTCTGTCACGATTCGGCTCCTATCGAGACTGATCTTAAGCACTGAACCTCTTTCCTGTCCGAATTCTGCTCTTATCGAGACAGGATTTAGACCATTCATCTCAATCCTGTCTCGATTTCTAAAAGACAATGCATATAATTTTGTTTCATTCCATATTCTTTAAGGATATAGTATGTAAGGAGGGATTTTTAATGGAATTTTCATTTGGATTTATACTTTCTATAGCAATCGCGATTTACTTAGCAATTGATGCACCAAAGCATAACCGCAATCCTTGGCTTTGGGGGATTTTAGGATTTATCTTCGGTCCGATCGTGCTTGGTATTTATTTAATTAAAACCGGACGTAAAGTGGCAGGTTGGATCATTTTAATTATCTCAATTATCTTGATCATTCTCGTGATTCTGTTGTTTGCAGTCGGTATTTTCTTTGTCATGAATGGTTTTAGCGGTTATTAAAAAAGTCCTTCACCCGAAGGACTTTTTTTATTTATACTCCCACACCACTTTCCACTCTTCCTCATGCAAAACGGCATACACATCCTGCTCCACCGTAAACGTCCCGAATTTACTTTTAAACGTTTGACTCACCGTCATCTTGAAAGCAGTCGGAAACGTCTCAGCATCCTTAGCCATTTTAAAATTCTCGACCTCCTCCTCTCCATCTAAATCATATGAAAATGTCGTTACTCCATAATGACTCATATAAATATGCGAACGCTCCGTCACATAGCTGTTTTTCGTAAACCGCGCCTGCATGCTCGGATGAAAAAGCTCCCACGCACTACCAAAGTCACCTTCTTGCTCATACTCATAAAAAGCCTTCACGACATCTTCAGGATCATTCGCTCCAAAGCCTGAGATCAAGCGAACTAGAAAAAATCCACCTACCACTATCACAAGACCGATCAAAATAATCGGCAGCTTACTTGATGAACGTCTTCGCATTTTGGACACCTCTCTGCCTGTCTAATACAGAGTATGATGAGGGGTGGTGAGATATTCTTTATGTCTTTGGGCGGAAAGATAAATATGGATAAATATGGTACCATAGAGAAGTACTGATTTACTTAAGGGGGATTTTCAATGGAGATAATATTAGGTGATTATATAGTCATATTATGTGCCCTGTTTATGTTATATGTTATATACAGTCTTTCAAAAATGAACTACCAATTGAAACTAATTGTAAAACACCTTGGCGCTGATAAAAAAGAAGTCGTTCCCAATGATGAGATTGAAAAAGAATTAGAACGGGAATTAAAAAAATAAGGTACGAGGCTTATTGCAATTTTCATCCGGATCTAACATAGTATAAGACGGATTTGAATTTTTTAAGGAAGTAGTGTGACGGAATGAAGGATGCTATTTTATTTCTCGTTAACATCGTTAATTCCATTCATGACATTTTAATTGTTTTGATTAACGATATGCTCGGACTTCAGATGACCGATAAAGATATGCATTTTTGGATTATGGGCTTTATTGGGATTGGCACGTTTGCCGTTGTTTATCTTTTTACAAAATGGCTGGCAAAGCTTCCATTCGGCCTGCATCTTGTTGCGTTTATTTATACATTAACCTTTATGTTCGTGCTTGTCTTTGCTATTGAAATTCAGCAAGCTATCACAAGCCGTGGGAACATGGAATTTATTGATGCAGTTGTTGGTTTGTGGGGATATATTGCGCTGTTCCTCGTGTACGCTGCCATTGCTGCGGTGTTTTTGATTGTGAAGAGGTTTTTTAGTAAAGATAAAAAGAAACGTGATTTGAAGCTGTGATAATATTATCCATTTCAACAAACAAAAGAGCCTCACTAAGGCTCTTTTGTTTGTGTCTTCATTCTATTCATTAGTGAAGTTCAACTTCCACAATATGCTCTTTAACATTACCAACTCTTTTTACAAAATAATGATCACGATATATCTGATCAATAAGAGTTTTGTTATTTAAGTGCCACCACCAACGATTAGTAGGGATTGACTTGCTACAGTTAAAGTCATATACCTTTGCAATATGAGCACACGTATTTTTTGCATTTCTTAATAGCTTAATATCGTAAAAGTATAAATCTCTTTTTTCACCCTGAGATAACTTCTGGTAGTTTTCAGCCAAAATATCTCGTAAATCTAACATGTTGAGACTTTCATAAGGACTAACTAATAAATTTGTAACAGACAAACCAAAATTATTCACGTCTTGTCTCAGATTTCTCTCTACTTCATACTCGGTCAATTCATTTAAAAAGTCATCAAAATTATTTTTCGATTTCTTCAACATCTGGCAACACCTCCCTAAGTTTCCCAAGATCTACATAACCCCTAGATGGAGATAAGTATTTAACATAATTATCAGGTGGAAAACACGTTTCAACTATACCTGATTCATTTATAATTACAATCCATTTTCCATTACCAACTATATATTTCATTCCATCGTAATGAAGTGTTAAAGTATGTTTAGGTTGATTTAGTAAAAATAAAATAAAATGATTATACTGTTCTATAGTTGCGTGTTCCTTTAAATGACCACGTGCAATTCGTTCATTCAAATGTTTTTGAGCTTCACCCTGAAACCATTCAGGTCCACTTTCCAATATTTTACCCAAAATATTACTGAATAAACTCTTATGCCTTTGGTAATCATTCCACGTAAGAGAACTCACTACAATAACCGCCTCTATATTCTATTCATACTTACATTTGATATGTGAACATATTTTTAGTATAAATAATCCCACTTAGACAAGAAAGCATAATTTTCTATTAATTATAATTTTGTTAAAAATCGCTTTTTCTCCACAAAATAAGCCCACTCTTTAAAGCCAATTTCCTTCAGTCTTTTTTGAACAAGCTCAAATTCATCGCAAATTCGCTCAGGCTTGTGTGCATCAGAGCCGAATGTTACTTTCACATTATAATGTAGTGCTCTTTCTAAAATATCATCAGACGGATACCAGCCACCACAATACTTCGTTTTGCCCGAAGTATTGATTTCGATTGCGACATCTTCTTGACCAATGACTTCTAAAGTTGAATCAATCATATTTGTTTCAATCGCAGAAAACTCAGGATAATAGCCTTTCATCGCGTCAATATGACCTAATACCTGAAAGAAGCCGCTTTTGGCTGAAAGTTGAATGAGTCGGTAATACTCGTCCTTTACCTCAACCTGCTCCTGTGATGTTAACCCTTCCCAGCGACCTTTTTTGAAAATATTCACATCGTGTACATAGTGAACGGAACCGATTATGTAATCAAACGGATATTTGAGAAGCTGCTCACGATAAACATGAAAATGATCCGGGAAAAAATCACTTTCCATGCCTAGTAGCACATGAATTTTATCTTGATATTTTTCTTTTAAAGAAAGAACTTCCTCTACATATTTAGCAAGATCACTTTTTGCCATTGCAATACCTGGATACAGCTGATCCTCTTCACTGTGAAAATACGGAGTATGATCAGAAATCCCAATATACTTTAAGCCATAATCAATCGCCTGCTTCACATAATCCTCAATTGTTCCAAGTGCGTGTCCGCAGCGCTCGTGATGTGTATGTAAATCAAATTTCATGTTTCCAGCCTCCTCTATTTAACGCCTCTTCCGTTATCTTAGCGTATCCTGTTAATTTTATCCATGATGTGTTTATAAGTTTTGAAAAGTGACCAAGATGGAGAAATGGAAGGAGGCTTGATGATGATTGATATGAGAAGGATTACGATTTTTGCATTTATTCTTTTGGTTATTATCTATCTTGGTAGCAAATATGTATTAATTGATGAAAAGGAGTCACCAACGAGTCACACACCTCAAAGGCAAATTGTGAAAGAATTAGACGTTCCTGGCCAGACTGTTTTTAATTCTACAAAAATTGGTCATGTTGAGGTTAGCTCTGTTGAAGAAATTAAGGCACGTTATCAGCAGAAGTTCGAGGATTTGGAAGCGAAAACGAATGAGAAAATTGATGCTTTATTCAATGAAGCAAAAAATGATTACCAAGAGTTTTCAGAAGCTGAGGATGTCTCCCTTAAAGACCTTTATAAAAAATACGCCGATGAAGGTCAAAAGATTGAGGATGAAACAGAAGCTGCGTTTAAGGCTCTTTATGAAGAGATGTCTAAAGAGCTCGTCTCAAATGGATATAACGGAGCCGAAGCTGAAGAGTTCAAAGATAAATACTTGGAGCAGAAAGAGCTGCGGAAGTCAGAGATCTTGGAGAAGGCATTGTCGATTGTGCGGAATTAGGAAAAGCCCTGTGTCTGGTGTTGACACAGGGCTTTTTGTTCGACAAATTTCGGGGAGTGACAGGCACCACAAACCTATCTAAACTTCCTCCACAACCACCTACAGAACATAAATAGGTAACTGCCCGCCAAAAAGAAGATGGTGACCATTAAGTTGTAACTTAAAACAGCTTCACTGAATTCTTCTGTTTGATTTGTTGAAAGTAATGTTCCAATGTTTATAGCCAGAACCACTAAAAATCCATCCAATAACGGTTTATACCATTTACTATTCCCTGCGTTTACAATGAATAATGCTATTAGTGTTAATAACCATGGAAGCATGTCAATTGAACTAAAAAATCCATCTTCAATTGGAAAGTGTGGAAACCACAGACTAACCATTGGTATTTGAACGAGAGCTATAAAAACACTGTAGGAATGTCTCCTTTTCCTGTTATTCTCCAATCTCATTTTAATTTCTTCTGTTAAATACTCATCATCTTTAGCAAAATCACTAATAATATCGCCTATGTTAAACGATAATGTGCCTTCATATTCTTGCTTAGGAATTCCCGCAATGGCCTCTGATGTATTTGGAGTCTTATTTAATGATAATTCAGTATGATAAAGAGGCACCTGATTTTCTCTAAAAACACGAACCCATTCATCAAACATTTCGTTATGACCAATTTTAAACGTTAATACTTCTTCCTTTTCTAAGGTACTGCTTCCTTTAATATATAATTTTGCTTGCGCGACCTTTTTCAATCTTGGTTTAATTCCATCTAAAGTTTGTTCATTCTTCGGCAATAAAATGTAGCTTTTTCCAATAAGAACATAATCGATTTTTTGATAAGGTAATAGGATTTCCTCTGTTTTCGTTGTTTTTTTATTATGAAAACTATAATAATAGCCATCATCACGGAGTTCTACTTTTATTGCATAATCTAGGTATTTTCTTAAATTTTTATATCCAAATAGAGCTAAAAATAAAATAATTAGAGCGGCAAACAATAATAATAGAAAAGAGCCAAGACTGCTTCCCAACGCTACTGTAAACGCAAGGTAGGTAATTCCTAGACCTAAAAGCAGTAAAAATAAAATAAGCGTTACATGAGCACCGACCGCCCAATTTGGGAGTTTATTCGAAAAGAATCGGTGATCCTTAGAAAACATTTCCATTCTTTATTCACCTCACTTGTTCATTTGAGGATACACTCCCCGGAGAGTGTTCACATGTGAAATTACGAGATTTCTATACGATTCTATTCCTGCTTATCTGCTTGTTATGCACCTAAAAAAATAGGGCTTGGTTAGGCCAGCCCTATCTGTTTATAAACAACCTTACATTCCCGCCAGCTTCTTCTTCAAATCCGTCTCCATCATCGCAAGATCCTGCTCTGCCTGCAGTCGCTTCGCACGCCCTTCCGCTTGGATACGGAGTGTTTCTTCTAGAGTAGAGACTAAGTGGTCTTGAACCTTCTTCAATGTATCCACATCTACTAGTCCTCGTTCGTTTTCTTTCGCTGTTTCAATTGTGTTCACTTTCAGCATTTCCGCATTTTTCAGAAGCAAGTCATTCGTTGTTTTAGACACAAGCTTCTGTGCTTCTACCGCATCTTTTTGACGCAGCAGGGTTAAGGCAATGGCCACTTGGTTTTTCCACAACGGAATCGCCGTTGTAATGGATGATTGAATTTTTTCAACCAACGCTTGGTTTGCACTTTGAATTAAGCGAATTTGCGGGGCGCTTTGCATGGTGATTTGTCTGCTTAACACAAGGTCATGTGTGCGTTTTTCTAATCTGTCGGCAAATTGCATGAGGTCGTTTACCTCTTGAAACGCCATTTGGTCTTGTGTGGCTTCTGCTTTTTTCTTCAGTTCTGGGATTAGTTTTGTTTCGAGCTCTTCTATTTTTAATTCGCCCGCTGCGATGTAGACGTTCAGCGCATGAAAGTATTCTTTGTTTTGTTCATAAAGCTGCTCAAGAACCGTGATGTCCTTTAACAAACCCGTTTTTGCATGATCCAGCTTCACACTAATGCGATCGATTTGCACACCTGTTTTTTGGTATTTTGTTAATACTTCCTGGACGGAGTTTGATAGTTTTCCAAACACCTTAGAAATCAGTCCACGTTTTTCAGGCTTTAGAGCATCAGGGCTTACTTGCTCTAATTTTTTCATTAAGTCACCGATAATTTCGCCAATTTCACCGGTGTCTTTTTTCTGAACATGATCCAACATCGAGTGTGAAAAGTTTAATAGCTTTGATTGTGCCTGTGATCCATATAATGAAATCGCTTGTTGGTTTTTTGGATCAATTTGCTCAGCAAGCTGAATTGCCTTTTGGCGGTTTTCTTCAGGTAAAACGTCAATAAGCTTCACCTGCTTTGGTTCTCCTTGCTCTGTTTTTACTTCATTTATTTGTAGCTCTTCTTCGCCAAATGGATTGGCAAGCAGCTGATCTAATTCGCTTTTCATTGGGATGGCCTCCTACTATTTTTTAATTGAAAGTTTTGCAACATCCAGTTCGAAGTTCAATTGAGATATATCTTTAGACAAAACATCGTGTAAATCCTTCTCCAGTTTTTCTGAAAGCTTGGAAATCGTGTCACGCGTTTCATCTAGAGAGTGAGATAATTCACGGTTCTTTTTCGGCTGTGAAGCTAAGAATGCATATTTTTCGCTTAACTCAACGAGCGAGTCTAAGTGAGAATAGTAAAACTGCTCGGCTAGGTAAAAACGCTTCGGCTCTTTTTTTGTAATCGAATAAATACGATTCACAACACGATACAGTTCGATATTTTGTTTAATGGAAGAAACTGATCGGATCGTAAAAAATGTTTTGCGAAGACGTTTTATTTTTTTATCTGCTTCCTTTAAATGATGATGAATATATTTGTACTCTTTTCTTGAAAGTTGGTTTTGTTTTAAAAAGCGTTGAGTTGTTAGTGCTTTTGTTCCGGCAAAGGCAATGGCCCCTCCCCCCAACGCATAGGCACTCGACATAAGGTACGTTTGATCCAGTGGAAAAAAGCTGACCATCCAGATCGCACCCGTTGATACAAACGCAGTGGTGGACTGTATGAAAAAATTGACAAATTGATTCATGTTAATCGTCTCCTATAGTTTATGATTCCTACTATTTAGTACGTATCGCCATTCTTGAAAGTTTCATTGTTCTATTAAAAAGTTTTCAGTTCAAGACACTTGATCCTATCCCATCTTTCCACTAAAATCACACTTGGTATACATACGAACGTCGCAGAAGGTAGATAGAATCACAAATTTGTTATAAGATTGTTACTAGGACATCCACAGAAGATACATTTAGAAAAGAATGATAGGTGATGAAATTGGAATTAAGACGTAACGATCCGTGTTCTTGTGGGAGCGGAAAAAAATATAAAAAGTGCTGCATGAAGAAAGAAAATGTGATTCAGCTTCATGCCGTAAAGGAAGAACGCTTTTATCAGCAAAAGCATGCACTAGTTGTAAAGGTGAAGGACTTTGTTTCTAAGAAGCTTCCTTTAAGTAAACAATACCAATTACATACGGAATTTAAAAGAAGAACGGATCATACTTTGAACGAACAGGCAGAAAAACAGTTCTTCGATTTTTGGCTGATCTTTTTTAACCGTTTTGAAAATGGTCTGCGTGGAATTGAGTTGTTTGTACATGAAAATGGGTCTCGCCTTTCAGAAGATGAGCGCGAAATGGCGAACACTTGGTCATCTCTTAAGCCAAGGCTTATACAGGCGATCGATTCAGGAGAGAAAAGTGTTCTTTTCGAAGATGCTTTCACTCATGAGAGATTCCCTGTTGCCCGTATGCAGGAAAACCTGCCAAGTGTTGCACCATGGTACGGAACGATTGCTTTATTAGAGCCTTTTGATACATTGTTCTATTTTAATGGTGTACGAAAATTCGAAAGCCCACAAAACTTCCACTATGCTGTGAAAAAAGTGGACGAGCTTCGTGAAGAAAAAGAGCTTAATCATGAGCAAATACTTATGGATTACTTCCCTGAGATTTTAGCTGCGATTGCTAAGGGCGAAGAACGTGAATTAGGGACAAAGGAAATTCATCAATACAATTCCTACTATACAATTGAAGATTTCGAAGCTGTTGATTCTTTCTTTCAAAACGAGGGAATTTTCGTAATGGATAAATGGGAGCCAGCGCAAAAGCTTTGCAATTGGGTTGAAAACTGGCACCAATACTCAGATAGCGAAATTTCCGGCCCAATCCGCATGGGTTCGGTATACGGCTCGATCCGAATTGAAGGAAATCAGCTTACATTTGTTACATTAGATGAAGCAAGAGCGGAAGAATTCAAAGGTATGATGGAACGCGTTGGTGCTGTTTCATTTGTGAACGAAGAAACACATACACAAACCGTTCCTTTCCAGGTTGAAATCATCAACACCATTTCTTCGATGAATGAAGATACGCCACAGTACTTTGCTTTCTACGCAAAGCATGATCTGCGTTTTGATTTAGATAAATCTCTTCCATTGTTTGATGGTCAATCGATTAGTGAGTTGATTGCAGCAGGACGCAAGGACGAGGTTGAGGCATACTTGCAGCAAAGAGAATACAGCTTATATGTTCAAGCTCACTATGAGTTTAAGGATATCGCTGTTACACCAGACTTTAATTCAGTACGTAGAGAATTGGGCCTTCCTCTATCACCGTTTGTTACAGGTGGAAAAAGTCGAGCATCTTCAATCGAGAAAATCGATTCACCTTTAGCTAAGAAAAAATCGATCGTAAAAGAAGAAGATATCCCAAACTATGAACTGTTAGGCTTCACACCAGCAACGGTTGATAATTTCTTTGCTGGAGATTTCGTGACATTCTTCAAGGAAAAAACAGAAGGAAAATCAGATCTTACTCTAAGAAAATATCGAAACTGCTTATTTGATCTAAGAGAAATCTTCCTAGAACACCCTGTTTCAAGCTGGGAAGAATGCGACGAAACATTCTGGCACAACGTATTCCTGGCAGATTTCCCGAACCTCTACAAACCACTAACCAAGACTGTTGTTAAAGACTTTGCTAGCACAACAAAAGCACTGGCTAAATGGATTGAGAAGGAAAAGGGTGTTAAAGGGCTTTCTAAGGTTGTTAATCAGATAGCGAAGGATGCGGAAGAGCCGTTGTTGGAGTTGGTATAAGCCCTCTATAAGCAGCTACTAATTATAAAATTAGTAGCTGTTTTTTGTTGGTTGTAACCTACTTTTGGCTTGAGGCAAGCACTGTGAACCCAGAATCTAAACTTAAATGGATATTTCAGCTGAATTTTGTTGAATTTTGTTGAATCGGAGATAAAAGGGGTAATACCTAAAACTAGTCTGTTTATTATCATACGTAATACAGAGGGAAAAACTGTTTAAAAGTTACCTACTTCAAAGTAATACCCTTAAAAAAGCTAAATTTTAAATATGTCACATGAATTTGACGTTATTACAATTAAAAAAGTAGTAATCTTCCCTAATTTGTAAGGTTGATTACTACTTTTTAAGTCTATTTTCTTATAACTCCACCAATTAACGCACCAATAACTGCTGGTACCAACCATCCCAGTCCGATCTCAAAGAGCGGAACGTAGTCTACTAAAAGGCTCATCCCTGGAATCGCGATACTTGCCGCAGTTAACCCGTCAATTATACTGAAAACTGCTGTAGCAATTAAGCTGAAAACATAGACTCTCGATTTGATCCCAACTGCATAGTCTACAAAGGATAATGCAATAAGCACAATCGCTAACGGATATAGCGCAACCAATAATGGAACTGAAACTGAGATTAGCTGTGATAATCCAAAGTTCGCAATGCATGTACTAAAAACAGATAAAACGAAGATAACCTGTTTATATGAGAATCTCGGAAACACTTTTGATAGGTAATTTCCACAAGCAGATACTAGTCCAACACTTGTTGTTAAACATGCAAACGTAATTGCTAGTGCTAAGATTCCCTTCCCCAACGAACCAAACAATGCGCTTGCTGTTGCAGAGAGAATGGCTCCCCCGTTGTCCAGGTAGCCGATTTGAGAAACACTTGTTGCTCCGATAAACGATAGAGAAACATAGACAAAGATTAACCCAACACACGCGATTAACCCCGCCTTGATGCAAACCTTCATCACTTCTACTCGTTCTGAGATCCCTCTTTCTTTTATTGCCGAAACAATAACAATGCCAAAAACAAGTGCACTTAACGTATCCATTGTTAAGTAACCTTCTAGGAATCCTTTGAAAAAGGCTCCTTCTATATACTCATTCTGCGGTGCTTGTAGTGATCCCATTGGAGTTAAAACAGCTTTTGCTGTTAAGATCACCAAAATAATCAAGAGTGCCGGAGTTAGCATTTTACCAATACGATCTACTAATTTACTCGGATTCAACGCCAACCAAAATGTTATCGCAAAAAACAATATCGTATAAATGAAAAGCGGAAATCCTTGTGCTGAAAGATCAACAGGTAGAAATGGAGTTACTCCAATCTCAAAAGCCACTGTTGCTGTTCGTGGGATTCCGAAAAATGGCCCGATTGTTAAATACAAAATAATCGGAAAAATCAGACCGAACTTTGGATGAACTTTATTTCCGATTGTTTGAATGTCACTGCCTGACAAAGCAATGGCTAAAATACCTAAAAAGGGAAGTCCAACACCTGTTATAAGAAACCCTAGAGTTGCTGCCCAAACATGCTCACCAGCCTGCTGTCCCATGGCGGGTGGAAAAATCATATTACCTGCACCTAAAAACAAGGCAAACAGCATTAAGCCGATAACAATTGTTTCCTTACCGGATAATTTTTTTACCATAATATCCTCCTGCATGAATAAGTTATATCAATATATGAATGTTTGTCGAAAAAAAGCACAAAAGATAGTTTAACATAAAATATTGTCGATGTTGTAGGAAAAAAATAAATTTTATAAAAATTTCAAACATGCAATTTTTTCTATCTTAAGATATCTTTCTAATCAGAATATAAACAATAATTTTAAAAGTTGCACTTTTTAGAGTTTACTAGATTTTATGTTCTCTCCTTGTTATAATTCTGCCTATTATCTTTTAAGGAGTCATTATCATATGCTTAAGAAAAAAGAACTTATTCTTATTAGTTTTATGTTATTTTCTATGTTCTTCGGAGCCGGAAACCTGATTTTCCCGGCATTTTTAGGTAGATCGGCAGGAGAGGATGTGTGGCTTTCACTTGCTGGATTTATCTTAACTGCAGTTGGACTTCCGATTCTAGGGGTTTTAGCTGTTGCAAAGGCAGGTAGCCTTGATACATTAGTAAACAGAGTGCATCCTGTTTTCGCGTTTCTTTTTCCGTTTTTAATTTATGTATCAATTGGTCCTGGTCTAGCGATTCCCCGCGCAGGCTCTACTGCCTACGAAATGGGATTAAAGCCGTTCCTACCAGCTGAAGGAGTAAGCCAACCGATGGTTTTATTCTTCTACACAGTCGTCTTTTTTGCGATTACATTATGGCTGAGCTTAAATCCTTCTAAACTAGTGGACCGATTCGGTAAGCTGTTAACGCCACTTTTATTAGTTATGATTGTGATCATTTTTGTAAAAAGCTTACTTACACCTATTGGGGCGTTTTCAGAAGCAACAGGTGCTTATGCGCAGAACGGATTTTTCCAAGGGTTTATGGATGGGTATTTAACAATGGATGCCCTTGCGGCGTTAGTGTTTGGAATTGTTGTAGCAAATACAATACGCACAAAAGGTGTAACAGACTCGAAATCAGTGTCAAAATACATGGGCTATGCTGGGATTATAGCCGGTGTTTTACTAGCTTCAATCTATGGAATTCTTGCGTTCTTCGGGGCTTCTAGCACATCACATGGTGAAGCAGAAAACGGCGCTCAAGTGTTAACAATTGTTATGAATCAATTGTTTGGCGGAGTGGGCATTGTGATGCTTGGGTTGTTGTTCACATTAGCTTGCTTATGCGTATGTATCGGACTTGTTATTTCATGCAGTCAGTATTTCTCTACGATTTTCCCAAAGCTTTCTTATGCAAAGTGGGCGGTTGTTTTAACAGTTATTAGCCTACTATTAGCGAACATGGGATTAACTCAAATTCTATCAATCTCCGTTCCAATTTTAGGAGCTATCTACCCTGTAGCGGTTGTATTGATCGTTTTAGGTTTATGTCAGGATTGGATTAATAATCAAGTATACTTGGTTGCAACACTTTTCACAGCTGCATTTAGTGTGCTCGAAACAATTAATAGCACGTTCCTAGGCAGAGCATTAGATTCTACATTGAGCTATGTTCCTCTTTACGACAAAGGTGTGGGCTGGATCTTGCCTGCAGTTATTGGCGTGATCATTGGACTGTTGATTAGCGGGCGAGCTGGAGGGTCCGGTGCACGCGAGGAATCAGGTGCTGGGGTTTCTAACGCCTCCCCTGGGCTTGCGGAATAATTATTATATACAGTAAAAACCCCGAGTGTGTCACTCGGGGTTTTATCTATTTATTTAACCATAACTAGAATGCTCGCTGAAACAAACTTATAAGTCTATCTAATTTCTCACTAGATATTAGCACTATTTCATGGTTCATTCCAAACTCATTAACAGCTTTGATTAGTTCTTGTCGTGCTGCTTCTATATCTTCCAACAGGTTTTCTCTCGTCATTGTTTGGGTTTTCATCTTCTACCCCTCAAAGATTGACTTAATATGTGTAAATAGCTTCTTTTTTAAGCTTTCTGTATCTTTTCTCTACACTTATTGATGTTCTATTCAAAATTGCGGCAATCTCTTTATACCTTTTCCCGCTCTCACGTAAGGAGATAAGTCGGAAGTCTTCCTTTGTTGTCCAATGTCTATATGTTCGTAACATGTCATCTTCCCCCTATCAAAAGATCTATGTTTTATATCATTCTACCTATTATGGTTTGATTCTATCATTGTTAAGAAATCAAATGTATAGGAATATAGTGCTACACGCTCTGCCATATTCGTGTACATATATCTTTTGTAAGGTTTATTTCATTTACTTTATTCCTTAATATCCACATTTTTTTTAAATAACAAGGATAGGAATGCAGTACTATATACATTCATCCTTCATAAAAATTACCAGATGAATTGTTTCTATTTCATTAACTCTGTTACTCCCTTAACATCCAACGGCTTACTTAACAGATACCCTTGCCCAAGCTCACAGAAGTTGTTTAATAGAAAAGCAAGCTGTACTTCTTCCTCTATCCCTTCCGCTATAACAGAAAAGTTCATCGTATGACTCATTTCTATAATAGCCTTAGCAATTGAACCGTTAAGTGTAGAGTCTAAAATATCATCAACAAAGGATTTATCAATTTTAATTTTATCAATCGGGAGGTACTTTAAGTAGCTTAGTGAAGAATAGCCTTTCCCAAAGTCATCAATTGCGATTTTCACTCCAAGCTCCTTCAGCTTATTTAACACAATTCTAGAGAATTCGATATTTTGCATGATGCTCTCGGTGATTTCAAGTTCCAGGTCTGCAGGATCTAGTTTAAAATCCCTCAGTGCCTGTTTAACATCATCAACAAATCCCAAGTCCTGTATTTGTCTAACCGAAACGTTAACTGCAACCGGCACAGCTCCCAACCCAGCGTCCTTCCAGAGCTTATGCTGTTCACAAACTTTGCGAAGCACCCACCTTCCAATTGGGACAATGAGCCCTGTTTCTTCAGCTAGTGGAATGAAGTCTGCTGGTGAAATCATTCCGAGTTTTGGATGTTTCCATCGTAGTAAGGCTTCAACTCCGCAAACCTCTCGAGTATCCAGCCTGTATTGCGGCTGGTAGAATACTTCGAAATGTTCATTAGCTAACGCCTTCCGTAGGCCAACCTCAAGTTCCATTTTTCTTGTTGATACATTTTGAAGAGTAGAATTATAATATTGATAATTATTTTTCCCACGTTCTTTTGCAAGGTACATTGCAGTGTCAGCATTTTTAATCAACGTTTCCTGATCCTCTCCGTCCACTGGATAAAGACTAATCCCCACACTAGGTGTAACAAAGAATTCATCGCCATTTAAATCGAACGGCTGAGAAAAAGCTTGGATAATCCCCTGAGCAACTTCTTCAATCTCCTCATATGAAGTTGACTCTAGTAAAATAATAAACTCGTCACCGCCTTGCCTTGAAACCATTCCTTGATTACCAACAGCCTCTAACAATCGTTTCGCAGCTTTCTGCAGGAGAAGATCGCCAGTGGAATGTCCTTTTGTATCATTAATAATTTTAAAACGATCTAAATCTAGAAATAAAACCGCGAGCATATTGTCATTTACTTGACTTAAGTGTTCATTTAAATGATCTTTAAACATGTTTCGGTTTGGCAGCCCTGTTAACGAATCATAGTAAGCCATTTGATGAATCATCTCATCAGCTTTTTTACGTTCGGTAATATCTCGTCCGACAATCAGCCTTGCTTTTCGCCCTTCATATAGGACGTTCATCACTGAAATTTCAATATAAACCGTTCGACCATCTTGACGGACTATTTCAGTTTCGAATCGTTTTTTTTCAAGTTCGTGGGCTTTCATTTCAGATAAGGTCTCTTTAATGACCATCACACTCTTAGTTGGCATGTAACGAAGAATTGATTTCCCAACTAACTCACTAGGGTTTCCTTCTCCTAATAATTTACTGCCTGCCTCATTAATAAAATCAAATTGCCATTTACGAATCACAGCAATAAGATCAGGAGACATCTCAACTAATCCACGATATCGTTCTTCCCGTTCCTTGTTATCTGTTACATCAAATAATACACTTGTGAAGTCAACATAGTTCCCTTTTTCGTCAAACACTGGTATTCCACGATCACGGATCCACCTTACTTCACCATCAGGCCTTAAAATCCGATAAAAATTAGTTATTGGTTTACCTTGCTTCAGCACTTCCTGCCTATCCTCAATAATCTGTAGATCATCAGGATAAACAACCTTTTTCCATAAAAGCTGATCTTTGTAAAACTCATGAAGCGAATATCCATACAGCTTTTCAATTCCAGGGGTAATCATAATATTATCCTCTTTAAAATCATGAGACCAAATCGCAACATCTAATGAATCAAAAATACTATTAAGCTTTTGATTACTCTTCTGCAAATCCTTTGTTGTCTTGTTTACAGTTGCAAGTAGATAGATAAGTAAGGCAATCATTGAAAAATTCAATACTATAAAAATAATATGATAAAATAAACTTTCATGATGAAAAAAGAAGTATATAGATCCCACTAAGATATTACAAATAATAATTAAAGAAACATATAACATCCATTTGTGCTTAAAAATATTCATTGAAAACTCCCCTAGTGTCCAACCTGATACTTCTATTTTACCTAGTGATGATAGCATCTGTATAGGTCAAAAGTTAGATATTTTGACCATTTTAGACAAAAGACGACAAAAGCACCCGAAAAGACAGGTGCTTATTTACATTCTACTCTTTAAATTTTTCAGGGTCGATTTTATACAACTCCGTTCCTTCTTCCACAGAGGACTGACGTAATCCTTCTGTTATTCGTTCATACCTTAAATCATATGTACTAACAAGTCGGGCGGCAATTCCAAGCTTTGAATGTAATGTTCTTTTCGTTAACTCGACCTTTGCTTTCTTATAATTTGTGAAAAGAATCAACGCCTGACCATCATCATCCATAATATCTAATACGTGCTGATAAGCAACCCACACACATTTTGGTTTATAAGGAGAGCATACAGGAATCATACACAGCTTATATTTTTCACTAACCATTACAGGCATCATTTTTTTACCTGCAAAAATGGCATGAGCTGAAGCCTTTCTTCCATCCATATCACTTCCGTAAAAAATGCAACTGTCATTCATGATTTTGATCGGACTTAACGCAGCTTTCACAACTCTATATTGTTCAAGAACGATGCTGTAAAGTTCACCATTATCTGAGTAATATGGCAAAATACCCATTGTGTACTCGTGGATAATGTAATCATCTAAAATTTGAATGTGTTCCATATTATCACCCTCCAAAAAATTTAGTCCTTTAAATTTCTAAAAGAGTTGGATATAATACGGATATAGTTGGAATATATCCAGCTCCTATCAGGCCTTAAGCACTCGCTGCTCAAAGTTTGTGCTTAGGGTTTTTTATCATTTCCCTCATATTTACCCCCTTCCATTTTCCTACAAAATTTACTATATCCTCCAATATTATAAGTTAATTTTCTAGAATAGTATGTTATATTATTGTAAATCTTGTAAACTTTTGATGTAATTTGTTGCAGATTGTAGCAAACTGTTATATGGATTCACTCATTCATCCATGCTAAGCTCATTGATCTTCTTGGAACATTTATCAATCTTGTCTAACAGCTTTCCCTTCATTTCTTCATCAAGGCTGCTACAAAGCAACAACTTAAGATAATTCATCCTTATCTTATACCACTTGATTATCACTAAACGTCTCATAGTATCCTGCCCTTTTCTATCGTCTACTTTCTATATCGTATGTTTCTCATAAAGCTTTAATTAAATCTCATCTCACCTTCAATAAAATCATACAAGCCAACCCTGGCTCTGTATTCTTTCCTGGATTCATCCACAAACAACTGATAAAGAACGGTATAAAAATATCCTTCAAAACTCTTATGTATTTTTCCTAGCTTTTGTGCAAATAGAGTTTGCTTAAAGGCTTCAATAACATGATCTACAAGAAACTCAATTTCTTGATGAAAATTCATTTTATTGTAAGCAACCATCACGGAATTCCATAGCTTATAAATTTCAATTGCATTAAAGTAAGGCTTTACAACTTGGACAAATTCTTTAGGAATTGAGTTTGGTAGAACGTTAATCTCATCTTGGGATGATGTTTGTTGTTGTATTATGTTTTTATTATTTTTTTTATTCTCACAGAGTGAACTTAATTTATTCTCTGTTTTATTAGGGGTGACAGGTGCCGTGACATCCTGGGGTGACACTGGTGCCTGCATTGACTCAACAGAAGCAAAGGATTGTATGATAAGAAGGTTAACACCCTGTGATCCATTCATTCGTTTTGTCGCGACTTTCTTCACAATCCCCTTTTCCTCTAATGTATTCACCGCGCGAATCACCGTCCGACGACTAACTCCAACCCTCTCAGCAATATAGTCATACTTTGCAAATGACACCCCAATCACCTTAACCGAATGCCTCCATATCACACGAAGAACCTCCAGTGTTCCCTCTGATAGTTCACTTTTATGCTTATATAAAAAACCTCGCACAGCCTGGTCCATCTCCTCGATCGTTTGAAACGATTGGTACTTCCTAATTGTCTCATAATTTAACTTTTCCACAGCTTGTCACTCCTTATTTAATAGATAAAAAGTAATCTTCACTGCTTATATAGGGATTTTTCATGATTGGGTAGCGTCCTATTTAAAAAATTTTTAAAAAAAATATAAAATCAGACGCTACCCAATGACAATTTTTCTATATATAGAGGGCGAAAGGAGGTGATCAGCATGGCAGATCAAGTGATTTTAGATTCGAACCTAAGCCTGATTTACGACATGGGGATGGACATCAACGGCAAACCTATCGAAAAGCGTAAAAGCTACAACAATGTAAAAACAGCTGCAACACCTGACCAGCTACTTCAAGTAGCACAAGCAATCGCTAGCTTACAAACTGAAACATTAACACTCGTTGAGCGAAGCGACACACATCAGCTTACAGTCTAAGCTGAGCTAAATTACTCAGAAAGGAGGTGACAAACATGGCGAAAACTTTAGAACTGCAATTTTTAAACACAGAAGGAAAAACGGTTAAAATCAACATCGATTCTCCAATTGAACCTGTTGATACTGCCGCTTTAAACACAGTCATGGATACAATTGTTTCAGCAAACATTTTCTTCTCAACTGGTGGGGACTTTGTGTCAAAAAAGGGAGCCAGAATCGTAGAGCGTAACGTAGAGGATGTTGTGCTTTCGTAATAAGGTATTGGGCTGACAATGCGTTTCTGTCAGCCCAACTTAATAAAAAGTAACCAGAAAGTGAGGTGCAAACCATGGAGCAATGGATATCATTCATCAGCGAGGTCGGCTTTCCTATTATCGTCACGTTGTATCTGCTTAATAGGATTGAGAGCAAGCTTGATGCATTGAATCAGTCAATCCAGATGCTGCCTTCGCAGTTGGGGAAGGTTGATTAAATTGGGCTATTAAAAAGGTTACGCAAAAGAATTAATTTTGGTTCTAGGGGAGAAAACAGAAAATTAGACACTATTTAGGAGTACAAATCGTATAGTGTTTAGTACTCCTATTCTTTTTGATATAACTATGTTTCCTAATTTTCAACCAGAATTAACATTAAAAACTTAATGTTTTTAATATGTGTACAAATAGTTATGAATCGCTTATAGATTTAAAGTGATAAAATGAAAGTTAACTGCTATGTTATTTTAAGTGCAATTAGTTATTTTTAACAATTGATTTTCAGAGCTATGGTTAGTTTTATAGAAAAATATTTATATAATTTGTTATTAAAGGAACAAGTATTTTACTGTGACTTATTCTAAGAAAAAAATGAGGTTTTTTTAATGAATATAACTTTCGCAACGAAGGAAGATGCACAAGGAATAATCGAATTAGATAAGAAAATTTTCCCTAATGAGTGGATAGTAGAAGAGTCTTTTATTAAAACAATAATAGATAAAAACCCTTATTGTTATAGAATTATAAAAGAATTTGGAACGATAATAGGATTTTGTTGTTTTATACCATTAAAAAAAGAAAATTATGATCAATTACTAATTGGAGAAATTAAAGAAAAAGATTTACCTAACTATGTTGAGAAATACGATAAGCAAACAAATTTTTATATTTACTTTGCTACAATCAACATCGACCAAAGTAATACAAAAAAATCAAAATATACTAGATATTTATTTATCGATGTTAAAAATCAAATAACCAACTACATTAACGATGGAATTAAAGTAAAGGAAGTAGCAGCCATAACAATTACAAAGGAAGGAGAAAGGTTAGTTAAAAATAAAGGGTTTGATTATTCTCATAAACTTGATGGTGATAGTGTATATAGATACAACAAATTTTGAATGGCTACTTTAACTATAGGATGATATGTTTAAGGAAAAAATTAAACATAATGAAAAAAAACGTTCAGCATTTCTGCTCGCTGCTTAACTGCTAAAATAACTTGAAACTTATGGATATTTTATTATTTGTATTGTTAATTAAATTCATCTCTTAAAACTGAACCTATTAAGAATAGACTACTTCCTCTATTTATCCAAAACCTACTATTCAAAAGGCACCTTCGTTTCATAACCACTTTCAGCAATCACTACATTCCCTATTTTCTCAGATGCCTCTTTATCAACTTGAATGACAAATGTTCTAGGTGTTGCGTCAGAAGTACAAAGCCCCTCTGGTTCAGATAAAGGCACTGTGATAGTTTTGTTGTCAGAGCTTAATTCAACATTTTGAATCTTATAGGGACAACTGCCGGATTCAGTAACCCCAATGAAAAAAACATCTTTTTCTTTAAAGTTAACGATTGGTAGTTCATTCTCAAACCCATACAGATCCCATGTTTGTTCAAATTCTGATGAATTAACAGATTTATTCACCATGTATTCAAACATTGGTCCAGTTTCTCTCACAAAGGCAATCTCATTAAAATCAGCTGGTAATGTCTTTTCACTTGCTATCATACCTTTGTAATTTTGAATACTATCGGTATCAAACTCATCATTGCTACAGCCGAATAATAACGACATAAATAAAGCAAGGGCAAGTAATGTTTTGTGGATTTTCATTTTATCTTTCTCCCCTTTCTCTATTTGATTAGACGAATATTTTATGTGGAAGTTTCACATTCTGGGGGTAATTTGATTAGACGTAAACAATCTAAACGTTACAAAAGAGAGTGATACATAGACTCCACTCTCTTCTACTTCCGCTTTCTCTTTTTTGTTAAACTCGCTCGAATAGACGCATACTCTATTAACCTCTCAATAAAATCAGAGCAGTCATCACTCGTAATGGATCGCCCTCTAGGAATTGAGCCTAAATAGACTCGTCCACCTAAAATCAAATCGGGCACATGCTTTTCGACACGAGCAATCACTTCACTGTTTTTAAATCCATTTCTTCTGCCGTTATGGAAAACATCATAATCATTCTGACGTTTGTGGAAAAACTGATCAACATTAAGCTGCAGAATATTTGATGAGTCACCAGATCTATCTCTTGCAACAGTTAGATAAGTATTTCCTGCGCGATTACCATAGACAAGGTCGTTCTCGAAAGCTGGTGTTCCAAAGACGGCAATTCTATAGATTTCATGATTCCCGTCAAAATTTTTAACAATAAAGCTACGATAATATCCCGGAAAAGTTCCTCCACTTGCATTGCCAAATGAAAAATAACCGTAAGATAGGTCTTCCTCTATTTTTGACTGATATTTCCCACTAATCGTAATATCTCCACATAAAATATAATTTTGCAACTCCGAGAGAAATGGGTGCATATCAGCCGGCGTCCCCTCACCAATATACCCCGCATCAAGCAAAAACTGAACATATCGATCGTATGTAGTCAAATCATATGTTAGACGCCGCAAAGGTCGAAATGAAGTATATTCTACTTTTCCTTTGATGAGCTCAGAATATGTATAAAGCTCCTTCGTTAAAGGAATTGTTTTTTCTCCCTGTATTTCATATAGTTCTATAGTTTGACCGTTTGCAACGCCAATATATTTAGCCTTAAGGACTTTATTATAGGCTTTTACTTGTTCTAGCGTATGATCAGTTAATTCTATATGTTTTGCCTTCAACTCTAAGACTAATAAGGCATGCTCTTTACCTTCTCTATCTTTATGCCAAACTACGATATCCGCTCTTTGCTTAGATGTGTGATCTATTTGTTTGAGAGCAAATTCAGTACTTATTGAATCTCTAGGAATCTCCATTTCTTCGATCAAAACCTGTAGTAACTGCTGTCTTACTTCTTCTTCAGGGGTATACTGCAGGAAAACCTGTCTACAAGGATCATATAACAGCTTTTGTCGTCCACTTTTATAGGTTTTCATTCCGCACCTATCCTTTTGTACAACTTCACCGGGTAGCGATCAACCATACCCACATCAATAAATTCTATGTACCCTTTTGAGAGAAAAAAGATCTCGGTTGTAATGGTCGTATGTGTTTGTCTCGAAATATCGTAAAGTATGACTCTATTATCAAATTCAGCTGAATGCACCACTAGAAAGGTTGTGAACATGTCTTCTTCAGATTGTTCATGACTTTCGTTTACAACTGCAAAAATATCGTATGGATTAGATAGAAGTAATTGTTTTATTTGTGATTGAGATAAGCTTGTGTCTATTAGATGATAATCTTGATCTCGTTGCGTAATGACTGAAGGGAACATGAATCAGTACTCCTTTTTATGGAAATTTACTATATTATAAAAAAATTTTAAATCACACGCTACCCAAGTCTCCTTTTTCTATATATAGAAGGTGAAAGGAGGTGATCAGGATGGCAAATCAAGTAATCTTAGATTCTAACTTAAGCCTAATTTACGACATGGGGATGGACATCAATGGCAAACCACTCACTAAACGTAAAAGCTACAACAACGTGAAAACATCAGCAACACCAGATCAATTACTTCAAGTTGCACAAGCAATCGCTAGCTTACAAACCGAAACATTAACACTTGTTGAGCGCAGCGACACACATCAGCTTACAGTTTAAGCTCCGGTAGATTACTAGGAAAGGAGGTGACATACTATGGCAAAAACGTTAGAACTGCAATTTTTAAATACAGAAGGAAAAGCAGTTAAAATCAACATCGACTCACCGATTGAGCCTGTTGATACGGCTGCATTAAACACAGTCATGGATACGATCGTTTCCGCGAACATTTTCTTCTCGACTGGAGGAGACTTTGTTTCTAAGAAAGGAGCTAGGATCGTGGAACGTAATGTTGCTGATGTTGTGCTTTCGTAATCGGAGTTGGGGCTGACAGGATTTCTGTTAGCCTCTTTTTTTGAATAATAGAGAAATTGAGGGGCAATGAGGGCTGTGGGAACATAGAAACTTAGTGATTTACAGGCAAATACAAACCGCTTTAACATGTTCTTTTGGCTTTATCTTCGATTCTGAAGGTTTTATCTTCGATTTTACCGATTTATCTGCAATTCTACAAAAATCGACAAAACCCTCGCAATCTCACAACCTTATAAGTCACACCATCTTGGAACTTCGCCTCCGTTTCTGTATAATACTTCTATAATAATTCCGTCTAACGGACAACTTTCAGTCATAACTCTCGAACGAGCATCATACATCTTTTCAAGGTAGTTTTTCTAGCTTTCGAATACAGGAGGTTACATATGAATCTAATTGAAGTACAGCCCGTTAAATTTAGTTTTTTTGAAAAACCGCCCGCTTCGTCTATGAATCAAGCATTTGTTTATGAAAATGCTGAGCATAACTATGAGGTTGTTAAGAACGGAGATCGTCTTTCTCGAAGTGATTTACGCGCAGGTAAATATACAAAAGTTTATATTGTCGATATGAGTGTCCAGAACTTTAAAGATATTAGTGAGTATCCGTCACTTGACCGCGGCCGTAGCTTTCAGATTGATTTATCTATAGATTACAAGGTTGTTGATCCTATTTCTCTTGTGCAGCAAGGAGCCGGAGAAATTGTTGCGTTTATTAAGAAAAAGCTCCCATATTGGCTTGAAGAAATCACAGTTGATTATTCAATTGAAGACATTAAACGTGTGAAAAAGCATATTGAGGACCTTCACGAGCACTCATCAATGGTGACAGGCCTTAAGCAGGTTGGCATTGTTGTTTCTGATATCAATGTTCTTGTGAAGCAAAGCAGTAGTGATCAAGAGCACGATAAAATGTTCCGTGAAGTGGACAAAAATCGTGAGCTTAAACGATATTTGCAAGAATATGAGCTTGAGGATGCCCGTTTTATCGCCTCACAAATTCAAGAAGAAATTAAATCTGGTAATCTTTTTAATGCCCTGCTTATTGCTGAGAAAAACGAAGCAGCTGCTGAAATTATAAAAAATCGGATTGCGAATGAAGAAAGATTTCGGATGGAAGTTCAGGAGCAGGTTAGAACCATGCTGTTGGATCCTACTGTAGATGAGGTTGAAGCAAGAAGACAGCTGACAAAAATGAACCTATATTTTCCTCTTGAGAGGTAGAGATTCACAAAAGGAGAGTCATACAAGTGGAATCGATTATTAATCAAGTATTCTGGCTATGGGTCCCTCTAGCCCTACTGCCCATATGGCTGCGAATTGGTCTTACTGTTTTTCTAGTCATACTTGTAGCACGGCCAATCATCATTCGACTAACACCGAAACTCATTCAATGGACGGCAATTCTTTTAACAAAGGGAGTCGAGCTGCTTTCCTATCCGGTGATGGTAGGATTTCATAGATATTTAGCAAAACAAAGAGAGAACGGAACCTACTATATTCCAGTTTGGATAGAAGCAACTGAAGAGGTTTTTGCCCTGCTCATAAAGGCACTAACAAAGATACAAGATCTCTCAAGAAAACGTAAGAGAAATAGCATTCTAGCAAATCGAATTGTGCGAACCTTTGCGATCATGGCAGCCATTTTACTGCCTCTTGCGGTTGTTAACAATCCAACTGCGTCGTATTCAGAAACATGGCATCGCTTTGACAATTGGGTCACAACGGAAAAGGTAGAAAAAGAGCTCGGATTTCAATTAAGTGATACACAAAATAAGATTCTTGGTGGGGTAAATCAAGCGACTGCTAAAATAAATCCAATCGAATTTGTATTAACAAAGGACTTTAAAGAAGGTGGAAACATCCGCTCAACTCCATCTCTAAAGGGAAAAATTGTTGGAAATTTCTCGTCCGGAGAGGTTGTCACATACCTCGGTGAGGAAGAGTATGATGATACTGGGATACGATGGTTGAAGGTGGAAACACCGTCAGGTAAGATTGGTTGGGTTTCTTCGAGGATTGTGGTAAAAAAGTAGGTGGCGCCTTTAAAATGGCACCACCTACTTTTTTTGCACCTTTTATTGTCTTTTTTCCAAATAAACCTCCACCCACGGCCGAATTGAAATATAAAGTCCCGCTATGATTAACCAACCAAAGGCAAGATACGTCCAGCCTTTGAAAAACTGCAGCGTATAATTGTAGCCCGTCAAAAACATGGTACCTGGGAAAGCAAAGATCAGAATAAACGTTAACCCTAGCGCCCAGCGCGTGCACATCTTGGCATCTTTCATCAATTGCTTATCTTCCATGGTTAAATAACCTCTCTTTCTGTTGCTAGTTGAAGTTCCTTCTCTTCTTCATCAAAGCTTTTGAATTGATCCTTCATTGCGTCAAAATCAAATTCTTGTTTAGAAATTAAGGCATGACCTATTGAAATCACTCCACTCACAACAAACACCGTTACATTTCCGTACAACATTGCATGTAGTTGACCTAGTGATTCGACTGTAATTTCTCCGGATAGCATATTAGCAGAAAGTAACCAAACGGTAATACCAGACACCATTCCAGCTAAAGCCCCATAAAAACAGCCATTGTTCGTTGCACGTTTCCAAAGAAGACCAATTGTTAACGGAATAACCGCACCACTTACAAAGATCCCCATCGCCATATACACAAAGCCTAGACCGATTCCAATATTAAACAGTAAAACCGATAAAATACCCATTGCAAGTCCGAAGCTTAATGTAACAATACGTGACACCTTTAATGTTTTTTCACTACTAGCTGTTGGATTAATCGATTTACGATAAATATCTGTGACAATAATATTTGTAATAGCTGTTAGCTCTGCTGCCCCTGTCGACATAACGGCCATGAACAACATCACTAAAAACAAAATCGAACCTACGCTACCTAGTAATTCCGCTGCCATCAACGGTGCAGATGCATCCGGATCCGTGATATTTAACCCAAGTCCGGCTGCCGTTACCCCTAAGAATGTTGCAATCGCAAACGGAATCGAAAACCATGCAATCCCTCCGTAAATATATGCTTTCGATGCTGCACTATCTTTACTCGCGATCGCACGTTGCCAATACGATTGATCAACAAACACAGTACCAAAGTTACCAATAATATTTATCATTCCAAACAGAAGTCCCGGTACTGACGCCATCGTTAGCATTTGCTGTGATTCTGGTAAAGCGCGTAACCCTTCATAAATTGTTGTTGTACCAAACTTCATATACACAACTGTTGCAAAGATCGTTAAAATAACAAAAATCATGACCGTATTTAAATAATCTGCAATAAATGATGCTTTTAAGCCGCCAATCATCGTATAGATTGTAAATGTAAGTGGAATGAGAAGTGCAGCCACATAAACATTCATTCCTGTTAATGAATTTAAAGCAATTGCGCCGCCTAAAATAACCATCGCTGTTACAATAATATTTGTCATAAGAGCAAAAAACATCATTAGTTTATGATTTTTCTGATCAAATCGCTTTCCGATAAACTCTAAAAACGTATGTGCCTTTGGCGCCTTTCGTTTTAAATGAATCGCAACAATGGCAAACAACAATACTTGAATACAAGCTCCTGCCGCATACCAATAAGGACCGCTAATACCATATTGAAATCCTGTTGATGAAGACATCATCAGCGTTGCTGCCCATGTCCAAGCTGCAATAATGGATGCACTAGCTAGCCCAATTCCCACACTTCGCCCAGCCGTACTAAATTCCTCTGCTGTCATCTTTGTCTTCGAACGACGCTGCATAATAATTGTCAAACCAGTAAAAAACACACCGAAAATAAGTAATATCATATATCCCGTTGTTGACGTTAACATGAACCTACCTCCTATTTTTAAAACTAACAAACCTAGATACTACCGTATAAAATAAATGTGATTAAATCTAACATGACTAAGTATAGTGAATTTTCTAACTATTAATCAAATGGCTTGTTAGGTTTTCTGACATTGTAATTTTATGGGTGGTTTCTTTCTTTAGAGTTTAAAAATAGAGGCATAACAAGTTGTTTTAACAAGGGAACCTTTTACTTTCATGATTAAGTGCTGAAATTTCATATGAATCAAAATCCAGAATTACAATTTTTTATTTTTTTGTAAAACACACGCTACTATTTCTCCATTTTTCTATATATAGTCTATGAAAATAATAGTTGAGAAGAAGGGAAAGTGGTTAAAATGAAAACAGGACAAATGTTAAATACTGATTTTTGGAAGAATACATCTTTAGTGAACAGAGAGGATAAGCTTTTTTACTTATATCTTCTGACGAATTCAAGTACAAATCATATTGGAATCTATCAGATTACAAAAAAGCAAATTGCCTTTGAATTAGATTACTCGCTTGATACTGTTACTCTGTTAATGAACAGATTCACCGAGCAGTACAATTTGATTCGTTATAATTCTACAACTCTAGAGCTCGCTATCAAAAAGTGGGGGCTACTCATTGAGCCTATTAAAGGAAAAAGAAAAATGGACTATTTATTTTCAGAACTGAATAATGTCGAGGATCCATCTCTCATTTCATATGTCTCAGCATCGATTGCTCAACCAGAAATCCGGAACCTCTATGAGTCTTTTTTCGAGACTGGAAGATTGTCTTCCAGCTTAGAGGAGTAATTAATAGAACTAAAGACTTTCTTGATGATCATGGGATTTTATTAGGACCGCTACCTGAAAAGAGTTAAGGAAGCAACCTCTGCTATTAGATTGGTTGTTGCCCATATATTGATAATGTCGAAGACCACTCTTAAAAGCAAAGGGTGGTCTTCTTGTTATCTAACATGCGGCAAATTTTCAGATAGGTCATAAAATCTAAAAAAGGATCATATTTGTAAAACCCCCTTCCAATACCTCTTCAACATGATCTATATACCCTAGGCAATGTACGCCATAACAGAGCAAAATCTCCCCTTATCTGCTTCATATGCCAATTACCCACTAGAGTCATAGCTTGATATTCTCAACTTACCGCGGAATACAAATAAGAATGCATTCTTAAGAAGGATTCTTACATGTGCAGTGAATTGGAATATGAGGAAGTGCATCAGCAATTCGAGCCAATGATTTATCATGCTATGAAAAGATTGTCCATTTACAATAATAAAGAAGATTATTATCAAATAGGAAGTATTGCATTATGGGAGGCCTTCCTTCGATTTAATAAAGAAAAAGGGGAATTTAAGTCTTATGCTTATTCTTATATTCTTGGTCATATGAAAATGGCTCTTTCCAAGGATAAAAGACAGTTTGAAAGAGACAATCAAGTTAAGGCGTTCTGGGATATAGATGAAGTTAGTAATGATCGAGCTTCAGATGTTTACTGGGAGACTGTAATAGAGAAGCTATCCTCCCACCTTACAGAAAATCAAATGAAATGGGTGAATGGTTACTGTCTTTATGGGTATACACCAACTGAAATTGCTGAGGAAGAAGGAGTTTCAATTTCAGCCGTGAAGGCTTGGCGAAGGAATGCGCTAGATAACCTAAAAAAGCATTTTTCAAAGGAAATTTATTAATATAAATTGATCTTGTTCTCAACAAAAAACTAGGGACAAATGAAAGACGTCCCTAGTTTTTATTAAAGTTCTTTTAGCATTTAGTTTTATACGCTCTACACCTTTACTATCTCTTTATATATTCGTAAATCTACCTACTTCCATAAACAACCTTCTTCAACACTGAACTCTCTCCACCAACCAACATAATATCCTCCCCTTTGTCCCGATCATAAGCCGTAAAACTGACTACTTTTTCTCCCGAATTAATAAATAGTTCAATAGAATGTAAGTCGGTATAGATAGATAGTGTGAGATCTTCATTGCTGTTTGACGATAGTTCCTCCAGATTGATGTTGTTACCTTCATCACCATAATCTGATGATAGGAGCAAAACATTCTTTTCAACATCTATTTTGATATTTGTTGACTTTTCTTCGGCCTTATTGAGCTTAATTATGAGTTCTCCACTTGTTTTAGGCACAACGACTTCCAAAAAGCCTGTTGTTTTCCCTTCGATGAGTATTTCTTCTTCTCCCAAATGCACATTCTCACCAATAACAGAAGGAGAAAAGTAGTTCTGTGTATCAATAAAAGGCTGTTGAACAAGCTGTCCGTTGATCACGTTTAATTTCCTAGGTAATGACATCATCCCATTAAATCCATATTCTTTTGGTGGATTCTCTTGGTTCCAGCGATGCATCCATCCGATTAACAATCGTTCTCCATCCTTCCCCTCTGCTGATTGGGGTGCATAAAAGGTTTGCCCATAGTCTAGTAAGCCCTTGTGTTCTGGGGTGAAAATCCCTTTCTCAAAATCCATCTCCCCAATCACATAAGCGGTTGTATTTTGTACATCCTTTGCATACTCTGAATCACAAGGCATTTCAGAGAATAAAAGAACATCCTTCCCATCAACACTAAACAAATCTGGACATTCTAATAATTTGTTTTCTTCGAAGCTAGATTGAAAGATTGATGAATGAAAGGTCCATTGAACTAAATCTAGCGACTTAAACATAATGATCTCGCCGCGCCTTTGCGCATTTCGAACAGATAATACACAATAATAAACACCATTCACTTCAATAATCTTTGGATCTCTAAAGTCACATATTAAATACCCTTCCGGTAACTGCTTTTCACCGATCACAGGGTTTAGCTTATGTTTTTCAAAAGAGATGCCATCTTCAGATATCGCAATACACTGGCGTTCTGAAATCTCTGATTCTACTTTGTCAAAGCCTAGATTCGGATCAACATGACCCGTGTACATAACGTATAGCTTTCCATCCTTTTCAATTGCACTTCCTGAGAAACAGCCATTCGCATCATAGGCTTTGTCATTTGCCATCGCCACAGGGAGGTATTCCCAGACAATGAAGTTCTCTGTTACAGCATGCCCCCAATGCATATCACTCCAGACGATATCGTAAGGGTTATACTGGTAAAACAAATGGTATTTTCCTTGATAAAAAGTAAAGCCATTCGGGTCGTTCATCCATCCAATTTCAGGTGAAAAATGATAAATTGGACGGTTATTTACGTTGTTTTTGTTTTGTTGGATATAGTCATTTGCTTTTTGTAATTTATTCATTTTGCACCTCGCTTATTTAATTCCACTCTGCATCGAGCCTTCTACAATATACTTTTGGAAAATAATATATAAAACAACAATCGGGATCGTCACGATCGTTAACGCAGCCATGATATGACTTGTGTAAATATTGTACGTATCACTGAAAATTGCATTTAACGCCACTTGAATTGGCATTAAGTCTGCATTTGATAGAGCCATAACCGGCCATAAGAAATCATTCCAAGATGCTAAGAAAGTTAAGATTCCTACGGTGATATACATGTTTAAGCTTGAAGGGATCACAATTCGGAAAAAGCAGCCAATCTCACTTAATCCATCTATTTTTCCAGATTCAATTAACTCACCTGGGAAAGATAGAAAGTGCTGTCTAAATAGGAAAATATTCATCACATTCACGATAAATGGCAATAAATAGCCTGGAACAGTGTTGATTAATCCCATTTCATTAACAACTAAAAACAAAGGAAGAATGGTGGCCTCAATCGGAACGATCATCAACGCAATAATAAAAATCAAAATCCAATCTTTAAACGGAAATACAAATCGTGCTAAAGCATATCCAGCTAAGGAATTAATCGTTAATCCAAACACGACTGTTAAGGATGCATAAATCAAGCTATTTCCAACATTTTTAAAGATATTATAAAATCCTAGTAATTCTGTATAAGATTTTAACGATAGATCAGAAAACCTTGGCAAAATTGCATAAATGGACCCAATATCTCTGTAAATAACTTCGTCAATTTTAAAAGAAGATAGCACCATCCATAGCAGAGGAATTAAAAATTGCAGGGCAATTAAGGTTGCTAGGATATAAAATAATAGTTTTTTGATGATCTTCATGCTGCCCGCTCCTCTCTAAATAATTTTTTAATCACCATCGAAACAAACACTAGGAAAATTGTAAACACAAGAGTCACAGCACTGGCATATCCGATGTTTCGATGTCTAAATCCATATTCATAGATATATTGAAGAATGGTCATTGTTGAATAATCTGGTCCACCACCGGTCATGACCATCGGTTGGACAATTAGCTTAAATGCTTGAATCGTTGTTGTGATCACTAAAAACAGTAATATGGGTTTTAATGAAGGAATGGTAATATATAAAAACTTCTGAAACGCATTTGCCCCATCAATGTCAGCTGCTTCATATAAGCTTCCATCAATATTTTTTAATCCTGCCAAGAAGATCATCATTTGATATCCACAGCCTGACCATGCGGAGATCACTACAATGGTATACATCGCTTGGTCTGCACTTGATAAAAAGGGCTGCTTTGGAATTCCTATATTCACCAATATTTCATTGATTAATCCAGAGGTTGGGTTTAACATGACCGTCCAAAGAATGGAAATAACAACGAGGGACAACACAGCTGGTGAAAAGTACGCTGTTCGAAAAAAGCCTACGCCCTTCACTTTTCTATTAATGATTAATGCTAGGCCAAGCGCCATAGCAAGCTGAAGTGGAACAACAAACACCACAAATTTAATCGTGTTTAAAAAGCTTTGAATTAACACTTCATCTGTTAGCATTCGTTTAAAGTTTTCCAAGCCAATAAATTGCTTATCATTAGGTTTTAATAAATAGTAATCTGTAAATCCATACGTAAAAGCTAGAATGATAGGTAAAACAATAAATAAAATGGCAAGTACCATTGCAGGAGTCAGAAAACCAAATGCTGAAACTACTTCACCTTTTTTGTAATGTTCACTATTTCGATAGTGCTCTGTTGTATTTCTTATCTTCACGAAATTTTTTACTGTTTTCATCACATCACACCCTTTTTCGCTTGGTCCTTTACCAAGGTCTTTATGGTATGGAAGAGGCGAGGTCAGCACCTCACCTCATTTCCAGCTAGTTATTTTTTATATTTCTCAAACTCTATATCAATCTTTTTCACTGCTTCATCTAAGTATTCTTTAATTGTCGCTGGATCTGTTGTTTTATTTTGGCCGATTTTTAAAATCACATCTTTCGCAAATGTTTCAGATAAGTATGGATATCCTGGTGAAACAGGACGAGATTTATTTGTATTTTCAACTTGATATTTCAACACCGACCAAGCTTCATTATGATAAGGATTGTCAGTATTCGTATCAATGACATCAATAGAATTTACACGAGTAGGGATCGATCCATTCGCGTGATAATATTCCTCTGATGCTTCATCATTGTTTAGCCATTCCATCACTTCAACAACCTGCTTAATACGTTCTTCATCTTCCTCTTGCCCGTTTCTCACAAATGCCCAGCTTCCTGATGGAGTGTATAAGCCATTATAGTCTTCATTCATCTTAGGATAACGAACTGTTTTGAATTTTAGATTAGGATAGTTACTTGTTAATTCACTAACATACCAGAAACCACTTACAGATAAAGCCGTTTTCCCAGAATGAAAGGCTTTTTCTGATTCAGATGCACTCGCAAGCTGTGGTTCCTCAAATAACTTGGCAAATTTCGTTAAAGCTTCTACACTTTTCTCACTATTTAATACACCATCTACTGTTACTCCATCTTCATCCACAATGTTTGTATCATTGCCCCAAAGCACTGGTGTAAAGTAATACGTTCCTGTTTCATATGCACCTGCTGTAATATCTGGCAATAGCAAACTTACTGCACTTTCATAATCTTTAAAGGCAGGATCATCTGAACTTTTTGCAAAATCATCTACCTTTCTAGCAAGTTCCGTGAATTGATCCCATGTCCAATCCTCATCAGCTGCAGGTACTAATTCTTTTATATCTTCAGGCAATGCATTCATCATATCTTCGTTATACATAATCGCTACCCCTGAATCTGAATAACCCATTCCGTAAAACTTTCCGTCAACTGTACCTTGAGCAATGATAGATTCAGTAAATCCTTCTTTAAACCCATCGCTCATATAATCGTCTAATTCACCAAGAAGTCCAGAATCTACGTACGCAGCAATATCAGGACCATCTAATGTAAAAATATCAGGCATATCATTCGCTGTAATGGCTGCATTCAGCTTATCAATATAACCAGATCCTGCTCCTGCACGTGTAATGTTTTGAATTTCAACTTGAGGCTTGTCAGGATGCTCCTCGTTATACTGTTTTACTCGTTCAGCAAACATTTTTCCCTCAGGATGATCAGCAGCAGCCTGTGTCCAAATCACAATATTCTCATCACTACCACCTGTTTCACTTGAACTACACGCAACTAACGAGAAAGATAAAACCAACATAGAAACATACAAAAATAGCTTTTTCATACTTTCATAGACCCCCCAGTCTGAATAATTGGTGAAAACGTATTCACGTTTCCTGGTTTTCATGTTACGCTAGGTGTATATAAAAGTCAATACGTAATTTAAAGCGTTTTCAGTGATCTTTATGTTATAACCTGATTTTTCTAATACTTGATTTTTATATGGTATAATAACAATATATTATACTCAAAAAGCAAATGAATGACTTCATTCTATTCATATATAAGAATACGTATTCACAACGGAGGAGCACAATGAATAAATTAACAATGAAAGAAATCGCTAAACTTGCAAACGTTTCCCAATCAACTGTATCAAGAGTGATAAACGGTAATACAGGAGTAAATGAAGAGGCCATGAAACGGGTGCTTCAAGTCATCGAAGAAGTAGGATATGTGCCAAACAAAGCTGCACAAACACTAAAAAAGAGTCAATCAAATATTATCGGAGTATGTTTAACAGAAACCTATAATCCATATTTCGTCGAGTTAGTTGATGCACTCGAATCAGAAGCCAGAAAAATTGGTTACAGTATTTTACTGCATAATTCCAAGCATAATCCCATCACAGAATGGGAAAGCATTCAAAACTTTATTGCCCGTCAGGTTGACGGAATAATTCTTGTTCCAACTGGTGAATATAACATCCAGCGAATTAGTAAGCTCGCCATTCCGACAATCGTCATGACACAAAACCGCAAGCCACTTGATAGCGTGGGACTTGATCACATGAAAGCAGGTAAAATTGTAGGTGAAAAATTCATCCACGCCGGTCATAAAACCTTTGGATATGTTGGAACCAACCCTGATGATGATAAATTTCTCGGCTATAAAAGTGCCCTATATGAAAACGGCTTCAGCTTCGACCAAAAGAATTACATTCAGCTCGAAGAAACATCAAAAAACAATTTCTTAATGAGACGTGACATCGAAGATTACTTAAACAAGGTGAAATCCCTCGACTTCACCTGTCTATTTACAAACAATGACATTATGGCACTAGAATTTATGAAAGCCGCTAGAGAGAGGAACATAAAGGTCCCTGAGGATATTAGTGTGATCGGATTTGACGATACGTATCTTGCTAAAATAATGGGCATTTCCAGTATTCATCAGCCGATTGAAGAGATGGTGAAAACAACCATTGATATCCTGGTAGACAGGATGGAGAATGAGGTTTCGTCAGAGTCTGTACAGATTAAGCTGGATCCGACGTTGATTGAGAGAATGAGTAGTTGATGGGTTGTCGTTCTAAACAATTAGGAGCGTCGCTGAGTTGTATAAATAGAATTGAATGATCTGAGATACTTAAATTTTGGACCAAACTGATCTTTCAATCAAGGAAATTCCGCACGAAGAAGCCAAGGGACCTGTCCCCTTGGCTTTTTTAACCTTTGATCTCCTATTCCCGCTCCCCATTCACCCACATACCTGAATAAGTAGATCCATCTGGATATTTCATAGCCCCTTCACCATGCGGCTTTCCATCTACCAATGTTCCTTCATAGATCGCTCCATTAGCGAACACTAGCTTACCACGCCCGGTTAACTGACCATTTAGAAATTCTCCTATATAAGTATCGCCATTCACCCATTCTAAGGTTCCTTTACCATGAGGCTGGTCATTTTTAAATTCACCTGTATATTTAGATCCGTCTGGCCATTCGTATGTACTGATTTGTTTTAATGTTGAAGTTGTGCTTTCAAAGGTAGCTTTTTCTTTTGCACTTTGTAGTAGGTTACTTAGGTTCGTATCGTTCTTATTTAAAATATAGATAGCTATAAGGACGATCCCGATCATAATGATGATACCCTTTGGGAACATGATAGTTCTTTTTCTACTTAGTGTACTAGTAGGAACTCTCTTCGTTTCATATTCTGTGCTAAATAGAATGCGCGAACACTTTTTACAAGTATTGCGAAGTGGCTCATTTGCGGTATGGCAAAAAGGACAGATATAATAATTTTTTATCTTTTTGGGATCTTTTTTATTTTTAGACGATGGTCTAGGGGATGTGTTTCGTAATTGTGGCAGCTTGGTTGATTGACTACTAACAGATTCATAACAAATGCCACATACAACCAATCTTTTGAAGCTTGCCTTCTTATCTTCCGGATGAAGAACCTTAAATGCCGTTAACTGACCTTCTGTGAAGAAGTTATTATTTTTATCTACATACATGTATTTCGCCATACTATCAAAACCGTTACAACAGCTACACTTCATAATTAACTATCCTCTTCTTATCTATCTTTTAGTCTCGTAACAATATTTTACAATTATCGATAAAATTTTACTAGGTATTTGTTATGCTTTTTTACCTAGCAATAATAATGATAAGCGCTAAAATTGAGTGTATCTGTTTTTATCTCTAACCTCGAAAAATGATAGATTTTGACTAATCCTTCCTATAAAATTAACTTTGGAAAACATTTCTATCATATCGATAAAAATATCCTTTATTAGGAGGTTACTTATGAAATCACCAACAAAAAAACTAAGAAGTTCCCTATTAAAAGCTTCAACCTTATTACTAGTTACATCCTCAATTCTCATAACACCAACTATCAGTGAAGCAACAAATTCTAAGCAACCACAGCTTGCAAATATTGAAATGACCAAATACCCAGCAGACATAATAAAAGGGATTAGTCTAACACTCAGAATAGAGAATCACGGAAGATTAACACCTGCTGAAATAACAGAACAGATTGAGAATATGTCGAAAGTAAATGCAATGGATACATATATAAGAAGCTTTCCAAAGGATTTAACAGGTTCAAGGGTAAGAGAAATGGTTCATCAAATTTATAAAATTGACCTTGATGCGATTTCTGACTTAGGAGCTGGAACGAAACAGAGTGTTTATCCTGATCAGATAACAAAAGCCATAAAACAAATAGTAGATGTGGAAGATATAGATTCCTATATTCACAACCTTTCTAAATCTGAAGTTATGGATTTGTACCTGGAATCTTATCATTACGAGTTAGCTCCGAGTGATATAAGAGTTGCCATTAATTTTATATTTGGCACGAATTTAGATGGTATTTCTACATTAGAGAATTCTGGAATAGGACTATTTTCGAAGGGGCAATGGATTAATCAGTCGAGTGAAGATTTGTTCGTGGTTCATACAAGTGACGATGATGTTGATGTGAAGATTTATCCAACAGACTATTTTAAGAATCGTACTGGATTGGATGAGCTTCCAAGTGAATTGCAAGAATCATTAATAGAGCTAGGTTATTATTACAATGAAGAGATAGGTGCTTATTATTACGCTGATCCTGATGGTCAATCGGTGCCTGATTTCTTTAAAGGGCAGACATTAGGACTTCTAACTAAATACATTTCTTCTAGCTACCCAGATTTATAAGTGTACAACTTATTCTTAAAATTTTACCATCTTTATAAAATTAGAAAATGAAAGATTGATTAGTGATGTATCATCAAGTTTTTTTGTGTTTATTGGAGGAAGCACAAAATAGTCCGTGAAGCCTCTCTCTTCTCTAATGGAATAATTTTTTGTATAATAGACATATAATAAAAGGAGAAGTGCGCTAACACTTCTCCCTGCAACTTCTACCGTCAGGGTAGTGGTTGTCAAAATAATTGTTTATTTTTGAGGACCACCCTTTTGCTTGTGACGGCGCGGGGTGGTTTTCTTATTTTCTAATACGTTTTTCCGAAAGAAATAAGCACTTACCTCCCGCACAATTCCCTTCAGAACTTCCCGTAAGAATTCAAGAAATGTTTCCATGATTATCACCCCCTTTCCGTTAAGGAAAGAAGACTGACAACCAACCACCCTCACAATATTTAGTTGCAATCTTATCTTAACACAACCCTTCTATTCAAAAATCTATCAACCTTCGACAATTCCAACTAGTGGCATTCTTTATTTTTTATATATGCTCAACAAAGAGATATGCACTAGGTTTGATAAACCCTTTTACACCCCCATTGATTTTAGATTTATTTTTTACTCTACAACAGGATGCAACTCGCAGAGCTGCATAAAATTCTATAAAAGAAATTAACAAACAGGCCAGGATCTCTCCCCCTGACCTTCGTGATTATCCATTCAAATTGTTAACCATCGCATCCTGATTTCTTCCTGAGTTTGCCCCCGGGCTCATCTCATGAATTTTAATAGCTAGTTGCAGGAGTAACATATGATCTCCATCATTTATATTTAGATTTAGAATGTCGAAAACTCTCTCAATCCGATAAATAATCGTGTTGTAATGTGTAAACAGTTCTTCTGACACTTTTTTATAATTTTTGTTATGTTTGAAATAAACTTGTAGTGTGTCTATTAGGATTGTTTTATTTTTCTTATCATAATTGACTATAGGGTAAATATATCTTTCTCGGAAGCCTTCTAACTCTTCACATTCAGGCAGTAAGTAGAGCAATTGAAAAACTCCTAATTGATCAAACCTAACTATTACATCTTCAAGCCTGCACACATGGCAAATATGTGATATTTTTTTCGCCTCGATATAACTTAAGTTTACATTGTCCGCATCTTTTACCGTTTTACCAATACACAATTGACTGTCTGCTCCCAATTGTTTTTGGATGAGATGAAGAATTCTATCTACTTCTGTTTGGCTATTATGGGAAAATAAAAAGACAAGTTCACCCTCTAGCAAGGTAAGGTGAATCCCTTCTATTAATAATGTTTGTCGATGTTGACTGATCATCTTTTGTAATTGAAACGTATTTTTCCTTTCTTGTCTCCAACGGATAATTCCCACTATAAAAGGTGAGTAATTGTCAAACGGGTAACCACACGCTTCTGCTCGCATCTGCAGATCTACTAAGTTAGCAATTTTTCCTGTTAGCCAATCTTGTAAAAATTGATCAATGTATTTGAATTCCACTTCTTTTCGTGCGTGGATATTCATCATTTCAAGTCCTACCAATATACTAACCCTGTCAATTGTAAGTTGATCAACGATCGTATATTCTTTACTCCATTCAAATAACATCAAGAGTGAGTTGTTCCCCCGTTTTGTATTAACTCTTACGATATAGACTCGAATCCTTCGATTGTTAATATGAATAAAGGAAACACCATCTTTACTATCTTCCCTTATTTTATTAAGCCACACAGAATCACTTAACATTCCATTTAACTCAATAGCTTGGGGTGACAAGATCATTTGATTCGCCTCATCAACAATCATAACTGGATTTTCTAGCATGCCGTCTAGAGTATGCAGAAACTCTTCTAACCCTTCGCCATTTAGTAATTTATTAGACATCATTTGTACACGACTTTGTAAAATTGATAGATTTCTTGCTTCTTGAACAAGCACCCGTTCCATAATCTCTCTCACGACATCTGAAAAGGATGTTGAGGGAGGAAGTTCGAATATCGGAAAACCTAATTGATTTGCTAATTCAAGGGCACGTTCTGGAATTCTATCAATGTATCGTCTTGATTTAATACCAAATGCAGATACACCCTTATCAACCAACTGAGGAATGAGGTCGGTGATCATTTCTGGATGATCCTGAAATGGGAAACCACTTGTAATTAAGAATTCGCCAGGGCGTACCCAATCTACAACATCCGGCACTTCCATTACATTGACACGAGTAATGTTATTTTGCATCCCCTTTGCACCAGCCAGCACAATAGATTCACTAAAATGCGGAATTAATAGTACATCAGCGCATGTAAATCCTGTATTGTTATTGTCCATGTGTCATCACAACTTTCACATTTTAGGATATTGATCCTCATCTACAATGACAGTGTCAAAAAAGGAGTTTGACTTAAGCTCTTGTTGAACTGGAATAAATATGCTAATTTGCTCGGTTGCTTCACTATCATCATTTGCAACAGAATGAAGAGCACCAGCAGGAACTTGGATTGTGTCACCTGCCTTATGAGACTTCCATTCACCGTTACATAGTACCTTTACCTTTCCTTTTGTAATATGAATCACTTCTACTACATCATGATAATGAGGAAGTACTTGGCCACCAACATCAATTTTTTCCCAAAGTATTGAACTTGCACTAATTTCCATAGAATCCGCTTCTTTTGCCGACAAAATTTCACGGTGATATAGATTAATATGATTCGGCATTAGTTCCCAGTTTAATTTATCTCCTACAATTACCTTTGTTGCATTCGCTTTCATCATTCTTTTGTCCTCCTAATTTTCGGTTAAATCATTCACTCGATGAGAAAATAATAGCTACTGGTCCTCCGCCCGAAGGCCCTTGATGTTCCGCACCACCAGATACATAAATCATTGGGTCTCCACATATAGAAGCAAGCACACCCCCAACAACAGCACGTGCATGTCTAGTATGATTAATATCTGAGTCATTCAACATTGTGTGACGTCGATTTCTGGTGTATCCACTTGGGTCAGCTTCGGCTTTCGCTAACAACTGAATAATTCTGTCCTTCGGATACTTATCAATCATTCCTTTTACAACCGCACCATCTATTGCATCCTTCATCACAACATGGTCGATAAATAGCGGTCCCTCAGCTTGAGCTGAATTCCCGAAGACAATCACTTCACAATAATCTAATTCGCTCCCTGCAGATGTAGAAGCGACTTCACTATACTTTTCCCATACATGACAAATATCTGATTCTAGTAATTCCTCTCGACTTATTTCACGAAGAGCGACTGCAACACCCAAGGCTGATGCTCCGCGAGAATACCCCATTGATTTATACGTATCATCTGTCACGATCACTTTTCCGTCTTTTTTCGCTTCTTCTATTTTGGAGGAGGTTAAAAGAGGGCATTTCACTTGAACAAAATGAATATCTGACAATTCATGAATGTTTGCATCTCTCATCGCCTCTTCTACTGCTTGTGCAACTGCCATCACTTGATTCTTGCTTCCAAGATCTTCAGCTTGTATAATAGGTGTCTTTGCAATCCCTATAGAAAGGGCTTTTTTATTAGACGTTACTTCATATTTTTCTGTATCTCTGCTCACTATTGTAAAATGCGGGCTTAAAATCCCTTCTGTCCCACCTGACATAACAAAAG
>NZ_JBLUOI010000022.1:0-5816 GCF_048059995.1 Metabacillus sp. YM-086
AATTACATTTCGTTTATTTTCCAATTTTGTCGTTTTGTTTTTTGTCTATTTATTGGGGGTTTGACCACAGGCACCACAAAATTCAATTTTTTCTTGAATTTTCCTTCATTATTAACACAAAGATGTCGATAAAAAGAGTGGAAGGTTCTATAAAACTAGATGATGACAAACGTAGTTTGTTTTATATAAGTAATAGACCAAGAAGAATATCCAGAATGTTGTTACATAACGGTTTTTAGGGGAATTGAGATGAATTTATTTTTTAATTTTCATATTTTCGATGTTGTAGTCGTTGCTATATTGGCTATTTTGACGTGTAAGCTTGGGTTTGAATATAGTACAAAAATTAAGTTGGTCACGGATAAAAAAGAATTAAAGAAAAAATTATTTCTTTTTTCTTCTGTAGTTGGTCTTGGTTTTTGGTTAACTTATACGTATGCATTCCTATCCGTTGATGTACCGATTGTTATAGAACAAAATTACTTTTTACTTCTATTCGTGTATTTACTATGTTTTCTTGGTGCCTATTTTACGCTATTTATGGCAAGGGCTAAGGAATTCAAATGGTGGAAGTATATTATTTCAAGTATTGTCGTTTCCATGATGTTTATTGGAATTACAACTTTGGGGTATTGGTGGACATTTCGAGAATTAATCTACTTTAAGCCTGTTTCTTTTGGCATATCCTGTCTGATCATAGGTACTTGTATTTTTAAACTCATGAAGTTTTTAAGGCAGATAACAAATGAAGAGGAAGAAGTGGTTAAGAAGAGTTGGTTAAATATTGGAGCTATTTTATGTGGGGTCTCAATAAGTGGAATCCCTTATCTGCTTCTAACATCACTACTTGATTTCAAGGGTGTTTTACAATATGAATACAAAGGCTATACCTACTTACTTCCGTTTCTATACCCAATGCTCTCGAACTTTTTATTAATGATACTTCCGGATATTATTTCAGATCGAATGTTGTCAACGACGACGGTTAAATATAAATCTCTTTTTAGCCATAACCCGAATGCTGTTTTTTCTGTTGATTTAAAAGGGAAAATAATGGATGTAAATAAAGAAACATTAAAGTTGGTAGGGTACACTCGAGAAGAATTAATTGGGAAAGAGCTTTTTTCACTTTTACAACCTAATTTAGATAAACAAACAATTATCAAAAAAGTAAAATCAGGCAGCATTGAAGATGTTGAAACGGTGATCGTGACAAAAGATCAACGAGCAGTTGATATTAAAATTACAACAATGAGGATCGTTATTAATAATGAAACGATCGGGTATTACGGAATTGCAAAGGATATTACTGAAGATAAGAAAGCAAAACAAATGATTCATAGGCTTGCTTTTTATGATGAGCTAACAGGTCTATACAATAGAAGAAAGCTAATTGAGATATTAAACGAATGGGCAGCAAACGGTGAAGAGTTTCATCTTTTATTATTGGATTTTGACCGTTTTAAACGAATAAATGATAGCTTTGGACATAGCTTTGGTGATCAATTATTAAAAGAAATTTCCATTAAGCTAAAACACTTTACTGAAAAAAAAGGTGTAGTAGGAAGGCTTGGGGGAGATGAGTTTCTCATTATGCTTCCTTTGAAAGAAACTCAGGAGGGATATTTAGAGGAGCTTGTTGATTGCTTTAGAAAGCCATTGAATGTTGAAGGAGTAGACGTTATATCAACTGCAAGTATTGGCATCTCCACACACCCACATCATTCAACTAATCTAACTGAGTTAGTAAAGTACGCAGATATTGCCATGTACCATACGAAGGAAAATGGATCAAATGGATATTCATTTTTTTCGGAAAGTATGTTGGAAAATAAATTTAAAAACATTGCCATTGAAAATGAGCTACGCTATGCAATTGATCATAATCACATATCTGTTTATCTTCAGCCGAAATATAATATGGTCAGTGGAGAGTTAATAGGGGCAGAATCACTTGCAAGATGGAAACATTCTACACATGGAATGATCGCTCCTAATGTATTTATTCCTTTGGCTGAAGAAATCGGAGAAATTGATCGCTTGGAAAAGAAGATGATTAAAGAGGTTTGCGGGTTACTTTCAACCTGGATAAAGAAAGGGAAAAAGATCCATCAAACCTCTATTAATATATCTCTCCCTACTTTACTGCATGATGGTTTTATACCTTTTGTTTCTCATACCTTAATTGAAAACCAATTAAATGGCTCTTTTTTGGAGTTCGAAATCACGGAGAGAATTGTGATGAAATACGAAACTGAGGTAAATAGTCGTCTTCAGCAATTACGTAATATGGGCATTGAAATAAGCATAGATGATTTTGGAACTGGGTACAGTTCACTTAGTTACTTGTACAAGCTAGAAGTGGATCGGTTGAAAATAGATAAAATGTTTGTCGATCAATGTGTGGAAAATTCAGAGGTTGTTTCAATGATTATATCGATGGCAAAAGCACTAGGATTACAGGTGATTGCTGAAGGTGTTGAAGACGAAAACCAAATAAGAATTCTGAAAAAACTAGGTTGTATCGAGGCCCAAGGCTTTTATTTTTCGAGGCCTGTACCACATGTGGAATTTCAAGAGTTGTTGGAGGAATACTCTACTGCTGACTTTTAAAGTTGGCTAGTAGAGTATTCCTTTTATCAAAAGTCCGAGTGCTTACCCCTTCTTATCTCTATACAACTTAAACACCTTCCGAGTCTCATTCAAATAGCGCATAAGTCGGTATGGCTTACTCAATATTCGAATCGGCAGGCTTGCTAATAATTTGCTTAAATCTTCTTTATACTCCTGAGTGATTCTCACAGGCTTTGTGGAAATTCGCTCATATACTTCTTTTTGAAATTCTTTAACAAGATTCAATTTTAACGCTTGTGTACGGTGACATTCTTCACATTGAATTCCGTTTATTTTGCTATTAACGTAAGTGATGACATGGGACGTGTCGTCATTATATGAAAGGCAGTACAGTTTTGCGTGCATTTCAGAAACCTTCATCTCAACCTCTCCTTGCTATCTTTGGAAGGCAAGCTTGTTCATGTGTTAATAACAGATGAACAAACAGCAAAAGCACTATTAGATTAAATATGTAGCGATTGGGACGAAATATTTCGGTAGATCGTCCCATTATTTATTATGTATAAAATTTAGAAAAAACAAGCTAATGGAGGATTTAATATGGTAGAAAAAACGTATACAGTCATTAATGAAGCAGGTATTCACGCACGTCCGTCAACAGCCCTAGTAGTTTTTGGTGCCTGTCACCACCCGATATTTGTAGAGTTTTGTCGATTTCAAAGATTTCAAGTATCGTTAACAGAATAGTAGATTTTACTAAATAGATCATGAAGTTTTCAGGAGTATGAGTAAGCAGTATATTACCTTTAGGCATGATGAATGTGCTAATGTTTCAGAAGATAATAAGTTCAAAGATAGGTGATTTTAAGTGAATGAAAAAGACATTGTCTATGTTCTATCTGATTCACTGGGTGATACAGCAGAGCTGTTGGTCAAAACTGTTGCTGCCCAATTTATCGGAACAGAGGTTACCATTAAAACAATCTCCTATATAGAAAATAAGGAAGAAATAAATGATCTGATTGCTCTCGCGAAGCTAAGCAACTCTATCATTGCCTATGCACTCTTTACTCCGCTATTAAAAAAGCATCTTGATCATAAAGCGAATGAAGAAGACGTTACGGTGATTGACTTAATTGGTCCACTATTGGAGACCTTTGCAAATAAGCTTAATAAACAACCAGTACAAAAACCAAGTATAATAGAAGGACCTGATAACTCCTATTTTCGTAGAATTGAAGCCATTGAATTTGCTGTGCAATATGACGATGGAAAGGATATGCGTGGAATCAAGGAGGCGGATATCGTTCTCATCGGTGTTTCAAGAACTTTAAAGACACCATTGTCGATGTATTTGGCTCATAAAATGGTTAAGGTAGCAAATATCCCATTAGTCCCTGAGGTTTCTCCTCCTGAAGAACTTTTTAAGCTATCAAAAGGAAAATGCTTCGGGTTAACGATGTCAGCCGAGAAACTAAGAGAAATAAGGGTAGAAAGATTGAAGCATTTAGGGTTATCTTCGGACTCAAGTTATGCAAAAATTGAACGGATTCAGGAAGAATTACAATATGCTGAAGACATTATGGGAAAAGTAGGTTGTTCAATAATAAATCTTTCTTGTAAGGCAATAGAGGAAGCTGCAGAATTCATTATAGGAAATCTAGCGGATTCTAAGATCGAATATACAACAAGCTAACAAAAACCCTTCAATATTTATTGACGGGTTTTTCGTGCGTAATTAATTCCTTCTAAAGAAACGATTGGAAGAAATTAAAACTATATTCAACGTATTTCACATGGTATAGTTAAACTAGAAAATGTCGAACTTTGTAAGTTCTTCATTTGAAAAAGGCAAATCCATTGAAAAATGGAGACGCAAAGTCACAGACCTAAGGAGAAATCTATGGTGGCTGGATTGCTGAAGGATGGAGAATGAACTCATATGAGTTGCTTCTTAATCCTTCCTAATTACTATATTTGGAGGGTTTTTTATGTTGACAAGTATTCGAAATGTTTTATCAACAAGTGTTTTGGTTTCAGCACTAGCGTTTACTCTAGGGACAGGACCTGCATTTGCAGAAACAGATGGTCCAGCAGAAGAGGAAGCAACTGAACAAGTAGAACAAACTTCTGAACAGAATGTGGAAACAGTGGAATCTGGAGATGAGACTGAAGCGGTAAACGAGGAAGCAGTAGAAACAGAAGGTGAAACTGAAGCAGTAGACCAGGAAGCAGTAGAAACAGACGAATTAGAATTGGAAACGAGTACACCATCGCTACTTCCGGGTGATTTCTTCTATTTTACTAAAAAACTATTAGAAAATGTTCAATTGGCTTTTACATTAGATGAAGAGAAAGAAGCATCATTGCTTGCTAGCTTTGCAGAAGAACGGATTAAAGAGGCGTTAGCTTTAATTGCGAAGGGTGAAGAGGAAGCAGCCAATGAGGTTCTTCAAAAAGCGATCGAGCAACAAGAATCTGCATTAGCAAAATATGAAACGACTGAAAATGAAGAACAAGAAGAAACTCAAACAGACTCTGTTGATGAGGAGCCATCAGCTGAAACAACTGTTGAGGACGATGGAACGGCAGATTCTCTTCGTGCTGAACTAGAAGAAAAACTATCAGCAAATATTATTGCCTTAAAGGCTGCATTAGAAAAGATAGAAAATCCAAAGGCTAAAGAGGCACTTCAGAAAAATATTGTAAAGGCACAGGAAAAGTTAGAGGAGAAAATAAACAAAAAATTAGCAGAGCTAGAGAAGAAGGAGCTTGAAATAACTGAAGATCTAGTTGAGTTAGAAGAAAAGCTTTCTTCTGGAGAAATTGATGAAGAAGAGTATAACAAAGAGCTTGCAGAACTAAGCAAGGACGTTGTTGAAGAAACAGAAGAAATGATAGAAGAGATTGATGAAGAAATCGAAGAAAAGACTACGGAGATAGAAAATGAAAGTAAACAGGTATCTGTAGAAGAAGATAACGAAGAAGAGGAAAAAGAAAAGTCTTCTAGTAAAGAGCTTGAGAGTAAAGTGGAAGAACAAAAACGAGAAGAGCTGAAGAAGCAAGAAGAAGCACGTAAGAAAGCGGAAGAACGTGAGCGAGAAGCGTTGAAGAAGCAAGAAGAAGCACGTAAGAAAGCAGAAGAACGTGAGCGAGAAGAGTTAAAGAAGCAAGAAGAAGCACGTAAGAAAGCGGAAGAACGTGAGCGAGAAGAGTTAAAGAAGCAAGAAGAAGCACGTAAG
>NZ_JBLUOI010000022.1:5914-26475 GCF_048059995.1 Metabacillus sp. YM-086
AGAAAGCGGAAGAACGTGAGCGAGAAGAGTTAAAGAAGCAAGAAGAAGCACGTAAAAAAGCAGAAGAGCGTAAAAAGAAAGAACAAGAAGATGAAGAAGATGAAGAAGAAGATGAAGATGAGTAATGCTTTTATTAGGGGTTGCCAAGGCAACTCCTTTTTCCCTTCAACTATAAACGTAAATATGATATAAGTTAGTAATACGAGTTAGATGAGTAGCAACAAGGAGGATATCATGAGATTTATTGATATAGAGGATTACAACCCACAGGCCATGCAATTGGCGATGCCTGTTTATGATCGGATGAGACGGATCCTTTTAGCAGCAGGACGTACGATTCACCCTAACTATTTGGAACGTATTAAAGAAATTGGAGTAACAACCCTTGTGGTAGAAGATGCTGAGTCATATGGAATTACATTAGATGAAATGCTGGACATGCCAACTTGGATGGATATTATTGCTGTTGTGCAAGAAGCATTTGAAGATGTGAAAAAAGGAAAAAGATTAAATGTCGTAGCTATTCAAAAGGCTGCCATGACTCTTATCCAAGAAGTAAATGCTCTTAAAACGATCATTTTAATCCCAACAACCTCTATTTCAGAAGGATTGGAGAAATATGCTCACTCAGTAAACGTGGCATTGTTATGTTTACAAATATCAAAGAAAATGAGTTATTCTCCTGTTCAGTTAAGAGATCTTGCCATTGGAGCGTTGCTTCATGATATCGGAAAGGCTGTAACAGATCAAGAAACAGAACATCCTGCAAAAGGCTTTGAGGTAATTAAGGAAAGTCGCGAAATTAGTTTATTATCTGCCCATGTTGCGTTTCAACATCATGAGCTATTAAATGGAAAAGGCTACCCTAGGGGACTTAAGGACAAAGAAGTACTAGAATTCCCACAAATTTGTGGTATAGCAAACTTGTATGATCGTATGCTTTCGAATCAAAAACTTCCTCCACATGAAGCGTTAGAATTGATTATGACTAAAAGTGATGATGAATATTCTCACAAAGTCGTTCAGGCATTTGTGAACAGCGTTCCTTCTTATCTACCTGGTACAAAAGTGGAACTATATACAGGTGAGCAGGCGATTGTGATCGGAATAAAAAATCATTTACAACGACCAGTTATTCGCTTTTTAGATAGTGGTAAAGAATTGAATCTTGCAGAAAATCCTTCTGTTTTAATATCAAAAGTTATTAATTAGTGAAAAGCTCAGAGTCACACGTAGACTCTGGGCTTTTTTTGGCTTGCAAAAAATTATATAACGCAAGAAAGAGGGGAATTGTTTCATGAAAATAAGAAAGTTCAAAAAGAGATGGATGTTTGTTAATAATATGAAATATTGCGTTTTCAAAGAAGTGAACCTGATAGAATTTTATCAGATTCACTTCTTTGTTAATGAAAAAAATTTGAAAAGTGTTAATAGAATAAAGTGTTTTCGACAATATTAGCTATTGACAAACCAATAACAACTCTTTCCAAAATTAATTCTGTCAACATTGTGTCAGACAAAATCGAGTTTAGTTTAAATTGTTTTGTCGTTGTAATCGCTTTATTATTAAGACATGAAGAAAACAACCCATTCTACAAAGAGGTGACATAAATGGAAACAAATCAAAACAAAGGTGATTTTCGCGTTAAGGTCCAACGTTTTGGTAGTTATTTAAGTGGCATGATTATGCCAAATATAGGTGCATTTATTGCATGGGGTATTATTACAGCTTTATTCATTCCTACAGGTTGGGCACCAAACGAAACATTAGCAGCATTGGTTGGTCCGATGATCACATATCTTCTACCTCTATTAATCGGATACACAGGTGGTAAGATGATTTATGACGTACGCGGTGGTGTGGTTGGTGCTACTGCTACGATGGGGGTTATCGTTGGTTCTGAAATCCCAATGTTCTTAGGTGCAATGATTATGGGTCCACTAGGTGGATACTTAATCAAAAAAGTAGACGGACTTTTAAAAGACAAAGTACGTCAAGGATTTGAAATGTTAGTAAACAACTTCTCAGCTGGTATTTTAGGTGCGATTTTAACCCTAGCAGCATTAGTAGGTATTGGTCCAGTTGTTGAAGGTTTAAACAGAGTCTTAGCGGGTGCAGTTCAAGCCATTTTCGATGCAGGATTACTTCCATTAGCAAGTATTTTCATCGAGCCGGCAAAAGTTTTATTCCTAAACAATGCAATTAACCATGGTATTTTAAGTCCAATTGGTATTGAGCAAGCAGCAAGTGCTGGAAAATCAATTTTATTCTTACTTGAAACAAACCCTGGTCCTGGTTTAGGTATTCTTTTAGCTTATATGTTCTTTGGAAGAGGGACTGCAAAACAAACAGCTCCTGGTGCAGTAATTATTCACTTCCTAGGTGGTATTCACGAGATTTACTTCCCGTACATCTTAATGAAGCCTATGTTAATTCTTGCAGCAATCGCTGGTGGTATTAGTGGTGTATTCACATTCTCAATCTTCAATGCAGGTTTAGTAGCAAGTCCTTCACCTGGTAGTATCATTGCCTTACTTGCAATGACGCCAAAAGGTAACTATGTAGGTGTACTTCTAGGTGTAATTGTAGCAGCAGCGGTATCATTCTTAGTAGCTTCTCTAATCTTAAAAACAAGCAAGCAAACAGAAGAAGATCTAACAGAAGCAACTGCAAAAATGGAAGCAATGAAAGGTAAAAAGAGCTCTGTAAGTGGTAACTTAACAGGCGCTGAAGTAGCAGTTGAAGCAACTTCGACTGAAGAATTTGATTTTGCCAATGTGAAAAAAGTCATCTTCGCATGTGACGCAGGTATGGGTTCAAGTGCGATGGGTGCCTCAATCTTAAGAAATAAAGTGAAAAAGGCAGACATTGAAGGTGTTGACGTTTCAAACACTTCAATCAACAACATCCCAGCTGATGCAGATATCGTTATTTCTCACAAAGACTTAACAGACCGTGCAAAAGCAAAATTGCCAACTGCTTATCACGTATCAGTTGATAATTTCTTAAACAGCCCGAAATATGATGATATAATTGAGAAGTTAAAATAATTAGGGAGGATGCGACTACTTTGGGTAGCGCATCCTTTTTATATTTTAAGGTGTGAATTGTTGGGGCGGGGTGGCGCGTTGCGAAAGTTGTCGGAAATTGTCTAATCGGAGATAAAAGTGTGAAAATCGAAGATAAAACCTTCAGAATCGAAGATAAATTTGGATAATCGAAGATAAAACCTTCAAAATCGAAGATAAGACATTCAGAAACCGCAGAAAAGTTTAAATAATTCTAAATAACCACGCCAAAATCACAAATAAACAGCACTTTTCAAGCTGTATGTCGCAATACGAAGTTGGGAAAGGTAAATAGAAACAGGTTTTCATTCACTAATTAAATAATGTCATCATCATATCTGAAAAAATTGCTGTTTCTATCTTTTGAACCTACATACTAGTCACATTTATAATTAAACTATGTCAATAACTCATGTTGAAACGAGTTGATGGGGAATGATTGTTTCCGCTAGGGAGCGTCTTATTCTTCAATATTTAATTGAAGAAGCTAATCAGGAAGTGACAATTAAGGAGCTTGCTGACTTAATTGATGTAAGTGAAAGAACGATTCATAGAGATCTGAAAAATATTGAGTCTGTGTTACAAGACTTCAAGCTTGAGTTGGTAAAACGAGCTGGGATTGGTATTAAGATTATTGGAGATGAAAGTAGTTTTCATGAATTAAGAATTTCGATTCAAAAGCAGGATTATAAGGAATACACACCTGACGAACGAATGATGGTGGCACTTTGTACATTATTAGATCATCAGCAGCCAATGAAACTTCAATCATTGGCAAACGATCTTGGCGTCACAACCGCAACAATTAGTCATGATCTTGATAAATTAGAGCCTTTTGTACAGGAATATGGGTTGAACTTAATTCGAAGAAGAGGTTATGGAATAGAGCTAACCGGAGCGGAGGAAGCAAAGCGGAAGGCGATCACTAGCTTGATTTCCAACCGGTTTGATGTTCCTGACTTTTTACGAATGGTCCGGGAAAACATTGAAAGAAAATCTTCAAATAAAATTGATTCCATTTCAGAGCGACTGCTGGGTCTCGTTCAAAAAGAAAAACTCATTATAATAGAAAATCTAATTAATACGATTAATTCACGCTTGCCATATCCATTAGCCGACAGCTCATACGTTGGGTTAGTTGTTCACCTTGCACTTGCGATTGAACGAATTCAGCGTGGTGAGAACATCACAATAAAGGGCGAATATCTTGATCAGCTGAAGGAATCCCGTGAGTTTGCTTTTGCAAATGAAATTGCGATGAAGCTTGAAGAAACCTTTAGTATCGACATACCTGAAGATGAAAAAGGGTATATTACGATGCATTTAAGAGGCGCAAAGCTTCGATTTGAAGGTAAGATGGATATCCAGGATGAAAATGTCGAGATTGCCTATCTTGTTCAAAGGTTAATTGAGCAGGTAGAAAAGCTTACTGGTAAAGGATTAAAGCATGATCAATCTCTTTTTCAAGGCTTGATAGCCCATCTTCAGCCTGCTGTTTATCGGTTAAAGCAGGGGATGAAAATTACAAATCCACTTCTTCAAGAAATTAAACGAGATTACCAGGAGCTTTTTCAAGTCCTTCAACAAGCTGTAAGTGTAACTTTGCCGTTTGAAAAAGTCCCGGATGAAGAAGTTGGATACCTAGTGTTGCACTTTGGTGCAGCCCTAAATAAACGAAAAAACGTAAAAAAATTAAAGGCGTTAATTATCTGCTCAAGTGGTATAGGAACATCAAAAATGCTTGCCACACAGATTAATAATCAATTTCCGCATATTGCAGAGCTTAGAAACATATCAGCATTTGAATTGAGAGATATTAATGTTAGCGAGTATGATCTTATTTTATCTACAATTCCTATAGAAGACATTTCAAGTGATTATTTGCTTGTTAGCCCAATTTTAACAGCAGATGAATTACATAAGATAAAAGATTATATTGAAGAAAAAGGGCTAGAAATAGCAACAGGTTCAAGCTTCTATGAGGTAAAGGAAGACGAAGAAAAGTTACCATTAACCTTCGAGCAGTACCAAGAGTTTACTGGTAAGTCACACATTTTACTAAAACTTTTAGAGGAATTAGAAGTGTTTGATATAGAAAATACAGAACAATTAAGGTCAATCCTAGCACCTGTTAGTCAGAGGTTAAAAGATAAAGGATTCGTTCATAATGAAAACGATATTGTGGAAGCTTTGCTACTGCGTGAGCATGTTGGTGGGCTAGCAATACCTGAAACAAAACTAGCCTTATTCCATGCTAGAAGCGAGACAGTTGTCCGACCTGGCTTTCATGTACTTAACCTCCAGCGCTCGGTCACTTTACGTGCGATGGACAATGAAATGCTTGAGGTTTCAAGAATTCTTTTGCTTATTGCACCTGAACATGCAAATGCTGAGGATTTGGAGATTATGAGCTTTATCAGTGCTAGCATTATTGAATCATTAGAAAGTATTACCATGTTTGAAACGGCTACGAAAAGTAGTCTTATTCAATATATTAGTCAAAAATATTTTACAAACTTTGTTCAAAACTTAAGGAGTGTTTATTAATGAGTATTTTAAACCAAGAAAACATAATATTAAATCAACAATATAGCGATAAAACAGAGGCAATTAAAGCAACAGGTCAGATCTTAGTAGACAAAGGATATGTAGAGCCAGCTTATATCGAAGCCATGTTACAAAGAGAAGAATTATCTTCAACGTTCATGGGTAACTTTGTTGCCATTCCGCACGGAACAGAAGAAGCAAAATCAGCTGTTCTTAACTCAGGATTATCAGTTATTCAAGTACCTGGTGGGGTTGACTTCGGTAATGGTAACACAGTAAAACTTCTAATCGGAATTGCAGGTAAAGGCGACGAGCACTTAGACATTCTTTCTAAGATTGCCATTGTTCTTTCTGAAGAAGAAAATGTTGAAAAACTTGTTCAAGCACAAACGAAAGAGGAAATACTGCAACTTCTTAGCGAGGTGAACTAATTTGAAGGCGACTCACTTTGGTGCCGGTAATATCGGACGCGGCTTCATCGGCCTTCTTCTTCATCAATCAGGCTATTCAGTTGAATTTGTTGATGTAAATGAAGCGTTGATCAATGAATTAAATCAAGAGAAATCTTACCGTGTGATGCTTGCAAACGAAGAAAAGCAGGAAACTTTTGTTGAAGGAGTTTCAGGCATTAACAGTCAGCAATCTCCAGATGCAGTTGTGGAATCAATCTCTACAGCTGATATCGTAACAACTGCAGTTGGTCCACATATTTTAAAATTTGTGGCCCCTTTAATTGCAGAAGGCTTGAAAAAACGTAAGGAAATCGGTGGTGCAGCACTTAACGTCATTGCTTGTGAAAATATGGTTGGGGGCAGTAGTGAGCTTAAAAAGAATGTGTTAGAAAAGCTTAATGAAGAAGAACAAGCATGGGTGGAAGAACATATCGGCTTCCCGAACTCTGCAGTAGATCGTATCGTACCAAATCAAAACAACGAACGTCTTTTAGATGTCCTTGTTGAACCATTCCATGAATGGGTGATTGATGCTACACAAATCAAGGGTGTACAGCCGAAAATTGAGGAAGCACTTTTCGTTGAAAATCTTTCAGCTTATATTGAGCGTAAGCTATTCACGGTCAACACAGGGCATGCTGCAACTGCTTATTTAGGAAATTTAGCAGGTCTTAACACAATTGCAGAAACAATTTCGAAGGAAGACGTGAAGAAAGATGTGTTAGGAACACTTGGTGAAACAGGTAAGGTGTTAGTGTCTAAATACGGCTTTGATGCCGATCAACATCAAACGTACATTGAGAAAATCATTGGACGCTTTGCTAACCCATATATTGTCGATGATGTTCAGCGTGTTGGAAGAGCACCAATTCGTAAGCTTGGACCAAAAGACCGTCTTGTGGCACCAGCATTAGAATACCTAAATGAATTCAATGAAGTGCCAGAACACCTTGTAAAGGTTATGGCAGCGGCATTACAATTTGTATCACAAGAAGATCAGGAATCATTAGAGCTGAAACAAAAGGTAGAAGAAAAAGGTGCAGCAGCTGCATTTAGTGAAGTTGCAGGCTTAGCTATGGATCACCCATTGGTTGAGAAGGTAGCGGAGAAATTTTAATCGTGTATTTTGTGAAGTGTCGCCACTATGAGGGCGTCACTTTTTTGCCTTTGGGGGATGTCTATTCTTGTCGAATGATAGACTTTTAATTGAAGTTGATAGATTCGCTGAATCTTGGGCCAGAACTTCCGAATTCTTAAGATTCCTGTCTCAATTCGGAGGGTATCGGGACAAACGCCAGTGCCATGAGTGGATTTCTGTCCCGATACAGGGGGTATTGGGACAAACGCCAGAGCTATGAGTAGATTTCTGTCCCGATTCGGAGGGTATCGGGACAAACGCCAGTGCCATGAGTGGATTTCTGTCCCGATACAGGGGGTATCGGGACAAACGCTAGTGCTAAGAGTGAATTTCTGTCCCGATTCGGAGGGTATCGGGACAAACGCCAGAGCTATGAGTAGATTTCTGTCCCGATACAGGGGTATCGGGACAAACGCCAGTGCCATGAGTAGATTTCTGTCCCAATACAGGGGGTATCGGGACAAACGCCAGAGCTATGAGTAGATTTCTGTCCCGATACAGGGGGAATCGGGACAAACACTAGTGCTATGAGCGGATTTCTGTCCCGATACAGGGGGAATTGGGACAAACGCGAGAGCTATGAGTAGATTTCTGTCCCGATACAGGGGGAATCGGGACAAACACTAGTGCTATGAGCGGATTTCTGTCCTGATTCAGGGTGTATCTGGACAAACGCTAGTGCTATGAGTGGATTTCTGTCCCAATTCAGGGTGTATCTGGACAAACGCCAGTGCCATGAGTAGATTTCTGTCCCGATACAGGGGGAATCGGGACAAACACTAGTGCTATGAGTAGATTTCTGTCCCGATTCGGAGGGTATCGGGACAAACGCCAGTGCCATGAGTAGATTTCTGTCCCGATACAGAGGGTATCAGGACAAACGCCAGTGCTATGAGTAGATTTCTGTCCCGATACAGGGGGTATTGGGACAAACGCTAGAGTTATGAGTAGATTTCTGTCCCGATACAGGGGGTATCAGGACAAACGCCAGTGCTATGAGTAGATTTCTGTCCCGATACAGGGAGTATCGTGACAAACACCAGTTCATGAGTAGATTTCTGTCCCGATACAGGGGATATCTGGACAAACGCCAGTGCCATGAGTAGATTTCTGTCCCGATACGGGGAGTATCGGGACAAACACTAGTGCTATGAGTGGATTTCTGTCCCGATACAGGGGGTATTGGGACAAACACTAGTGCTATGAGTGAATTTCTGTCCGATTCGGAGGGTATCGTGACAGGAACCTGTTCGAACGTGTTATACCTTAGAAATTCTGAAAACAATGTATCTATGCTTCAAAACAGGCACCAAAAAACCCTCACCTATCCAATCTAGGATGTGAGGGTTTCTTCGACAAACTTCGGGCGGTGACAGTGCTCCAGTCAAACCTACGCCAAATCCGCAGCTCCTTGTGCAATCAAATCAAAAAGTTCTTCGATGTCATCGGCTTCAACGCATGAGAAGGCGATGCGAAGGTCTGTTGAGTTGATTGAGATGGTTCCTACTCCGTATTTGTCTAGTAGGTGTAGGCGGAGTTCTTCGGCGTCAATTCCGTTAAGTTTTAGGCACATGAAGTAGCCAGAGTTGAATGGATAGTAAGTCCAGTATTTTTGGTATTCTTCTTTTGCCAGAACTTCTTTTGTTTTATCTGCACGGCTTTTCATCAGTGCAAATTTTTGTTCTTTTTCTACAGCGAATTCATTTGATTTTAGTGATTGTAGAATCAGTGTTTGAGATGGGTGAGAGCTGCTAGAGATTGTTCCTCTGATTAACCCTTTTGTTTTTTGCTCAAGTGCGTTTAAGATCGCGGCACTTTTGCTTGCGTATGTGATGAATCCAACACGGAAGCCCCATACATAGTTTTCTTTTGTTGCACCGTCAACTTTTACAGCAAGAATGCGTTCGTGAGCATCTGCTAAGTAGCTGAAAATGGATTCTTTCATAGACTCTTCATAGAATAAGCCAAAATAAGCATCGTCGATTAAGACAACAACATTTAAGCCTTCTTCAGCTGCTTCTGTTAACACTGCTGCAATTTCTTTTGCTTCCGACTCAAGTGGTGTGTAACCAGTTGGGTTGTTAGGGAAGTTTAAAAGAACGATGACTTTACCAGAAGATTTTTGAGCAGAAATTGTTTCTTTTAATGCTGCTGTATTAAAGCCATTTTCTGCATTAAATAATGGGAAAGTGACAACATTTGCACCGCGGCGTACTTTAAATGTTAAGTTGTAGTTACCCCAGAATTTATCAGGCACAATGACCGGAGTGCCTTCATCAGCGAATAAGTCAGCAACAATGCTTAAACCGTGTGTTAATGCGTTTGTAACAATTGGAGAACCAACTACCTCGCTGTTTACACTTGGGTTATCCTTTAGGATTTTTTCTTTCCAAACTTTTCGTAATTCTTCTTTCCCTTGTGGTGGTGCATATGGATACAAGTCTTTTGGTGCTACACGATCTCCAAAAAGGTTTTGCAAGTGATTGAAATGCATTGGTTGATTGCCTTCTGTTGCAATTCCAATTGTTGCGTTGAAGCGGTGAGCTTTTTTGCCTGCTTCAGCTGATTGACTTAAAATTCCCTTTGGATAGAACATTTCCTTTCCAAGCTGGGATAACATATTATAGACATGTTCATTATCTTCTTTGATTGCTTGGTTTAAAGCTTGTGCTAATTCATTCATGATCCTATCTTTTCACCTCTATGGGAAATAATATTTTGAAAATTCATTAAGAAGTATTTTAACATAGTGAGGGTTGTTCTCACAGTGGTTATTACACTTTAAATTGAAATTTCTTAGACTTTTCTTTATTTGAAGAAAATAAACGATAAAACATACAACATTTACCATCGGTTCACGATATACTAATTGTGAAAAGATCAGTTGTGGATGAGAGGAATTTACATGAATATTGTATCAATATTACTTGGTTTTATTATCGTTTTAAATATTTTATTTGCGATTGTGATGATTTTTAGAGAAAGAAGAGATGCGCCGTCTTCATGGGCGTGGTTGCTTGTTCTCTTTTTTATTCCGGTTTTAGGATTTGTGCTTTATCTGCTTTTTGGTCAAAATTTAAGTCGATACCACATGTTTCAATGGGAAGACCGGAAAAAGCTTGGAATTGAAAAGCTATTGGCCACTCAGCTTGAAGAAATTCGCAAAAATACATTTGCTTTTCAGAGTGAAACGGCCAAGCAGCATAAGCAGTTAATTAATATGCAGGTTATTAACAATGATGCTGTGTTAACAGAAGACAACTCTGTTGATATTTTTACGGATGGAAATGAGAAGTTTGCTCAGCTGTTCAAAGATATTGAAGAGGCGACCGATCACATACATTTACAATATTATATTTTGAAAAACGGAGAACTTGGTAAGAAGCTGATTGCGGCTTTAACGAAGAAGGCAGCCCAAGGTGTTAAAGTGAGAGTTTTATATGATGATCTTGGCTCGAGAGGATTAAGAAAATCGTTTTTCAAAGAGCTTCGTACTGCTGAAGGTGAGGTGGAGGTGTTCTTTCCTTCAAAGCTAAGATGGATTAATTTACGCTTGAATTATCGTAATCATCGGAAGCTTGTTATTATTGATGGTAAAACAGGGTATGTAGGTGGCTTTAATGTGGGTGACGAATATTTAGGTCTTGATCCTTCATTCGGTTACTGGCGTGATACACACTTAAGAATTCAAGGAACGGCGGTACATGCGATTCAAGCAAGGTTTATTCTTGATTGGAATCAAGCAACAGAAAAGCGGACGATTGCTTATTCACAGGAGCTTTTTCCTGAACCTGTTATATCAGTTGGGAACAGCAGCCTGCAAATTGTGACGAGTGGTCCTGATTCAGAATGGGAACAAATCAAAAATGGCTATATCAAGATGATTTCTACCGCAAAAAAATCGGTCTGTATTCAAACACCATATTTTATTCCTGATGCTAGCTTGCTTGATGCGTTAAAGATAGCCTGTTTATCAGGGATTGAAGTGCAGCTTATGATTCCAAATAAGCCTGATCATCCATTTGTGTACTGGGCCACTCTCTCATATGTTGCCGAATTATTAAATTCAGGGGCGAAGGTGTACATATATGACAATGGTTTCATTCATGCCAAAATGATTGTCGTAGATAATGAAATAGCCTCTGTTGGAACAGCGAATATCGATGTAAGAAGCTTTAAGCTGAATTTTGAAGTAAATGCTTTTATTTATGATGAAAATATTGCTAGAAAACTATCAGAAGAGTTTCAACATGATGTTATGCAGTCTCGGGAATATACTTTGGAAGCTTACCATCAACGTTCAAAGGCCATTCGATTTAAGGAATCTGTTTCCAGATTGCTATCTCCTATCTTATAATGAATTTAAGCCCTTTTTACTATTTGACTGTTTTTTAATGAATGTATAACGAACTAGTATGATAAGGAGGAAATTGTGTGGTAGAGCTACTGAAATTAAAGCCTGTTTTTAAAGAACGTATTTGGGGTGGAACAACATTAAGAGATTCCTTCCAGTACGATATTCCGAGTGAGCATACGGGGGAGTGTTGGGCAATTAGTGCGCACCCAAATGGAAATAGTACCGTTCAAAATGGACCCTTTGCAGGAAAGGAATTAAGTTGGCTATGGGACAACCACCAAGAGCTTTTTGGACATACAAGCGGTGATCGCTTTCCTCTAAGCGGTGATCGCTTTCCTCTATTAACGAAAATACTAGATGCTAAAGCAGACTTAAGTGTACAAGTTCATCCGAATGATACATATGCGAAAGAACATGAAAATGGCGAACTAGGCAAAACAGAGTGCTGGTATATTATTGATTGTAAAGAAGGGGCCGAAATGATTTTTGGCCATCATGCCCGTACAAAAGAAGAGCTGGTCACGATGATTCATTCTGGTCGTTGGGAGGACTTGTTAAGAAGAGTAAAAATTAAGCCCGGTGACTTTTTTTATGTTCCAAGCGGGACTATTCATGCGTTATGTGAAGGAACACTTGTGTTGGAAACGCAGCAAAGCTCTGACACTACCTACCGTGTATACGATTATGATCGCGTTGATCATAATGGAGAGAAAAGAGAGCTTCACTTATCAAAGGCTATTCAGGTAACAACTGTACCTGACGATGTGAATCAAGTAAAACCTTATAAGGAAGAGCATGGTTCAACGGTCATTACGACATTTGTAGAAGAAGAGTATTTTTCTGTTTATAAGTGGAATGTTGTTAGCGAATATATACATAAAAACGATGCACCTTTTCTGTTGTGCAGTGTAATTAATGGGCAAGGTTTTGTAAAAACAAAGGAAGAAACACTTTCGGTTCAAAGAGGTGACCATTTTCTAGTAACAGCAAATGCCAAAGAAATGCTCGTAGATGGTACACTTGAACTAATTGTGTCGCATACATAAGTGAGTCTCCCTTAAGGGGGCTTTTTTCTATGGAAATGAATTAGGTACTTTCTAATCTTTAAAAAAGTGGAGGTGGATCTTTGGGGAAACATATAACAATGCGTGATATTGCTACAAAATTAGGTGTAAGTAGTGTTACAGTTTCAAAGGCCTTGAACGATAAAGAAGGCGTCGGCGAGGAGCTTAAGCAAAAAATAAAAGAAACCGCGAAAGAGATGGGCTATCGAATCAATACGTTTGCAAAGGCAATGAAGGAAGGACAGGCTTATAATATTGGTGTTATCATTCCTGAACGTTTTGCTACTGAAACACAGTCTTTCTATCTAAAATTTTATCAACATCTTGCAAAAACACTTGACTCATACCAATATAGTGGAATTCTTCATATTCTGAATACTGATGATGAAGATCAGCTTGTTTTACCGAGGATTTATAATGAGCAAAAAGTGGATGGCATGCTCATTTTAGGACAAATCAGTAATGAATATATAAACCTATTAAATGGGATCGATTTTCCAACTGTGTATCTCGATTTTTATAATGAAAAGGCAAAAGCAGATACGGTAATCACAGATAATTTTTATGGTATGTATGAGATGACAAATTATCTCATACAGAGTGGACATTCAGAAATAGGATTTATTGGGAATATTTATGCAACAAGCAGTATTCAAGATCGTTTTTTAGGTTATTATAAATCCCTTTTAGAGCATAAGCTTGTGCTGAATCAAGATTATGTAGTCAATGATCGTGATGAACGTGGAAACTTGATTGAATTGCAGCTACCTGAAAAACTACCGACGGCATTTGTTTGCAATTGTGACAAAGTAGCTTATCATTTAATAAATAAATTTCATTCGCTAGGGATAAAAGTACCTGAAGACTGTTCTGTAGTTGGTTTTGATAATGATATTTATGCAGAAATCACAAACCCTAAGCTAACAACAGTGGCTGTAGATATTGAAGAAATGTCAAAAACAGCAGTGGACTTAATGATTTCAAAACTGAAGAATAAGGATAGACAATGGGAGCAGGTTTCTGTAAAAGGAAAAATGATCCATCGTAAATCTGTTAAGAAACTAGTGGAATAAATCATAAAACAGGGATGGCTCATCCCTGTTTTATTTTAGCTTAAAGTAATGTTCAATAATAGCAATTAGCTCTTCTAAATCAGGATCATTTTTTATATTACTTAACATCCCCTTGATCACGGGTAAACGCGGTGAATCTTCGTTTATTTCTTCTTCAATCACATCGAGTGTGATGAGAAAGGCTTCATTATCGACCTTCTTTTTCACGAGTGAAATTTCTCTTATTAAATCATCCTTCGTTAGCTCTGGGTATTGTTCGTTTAACTGACAGACGAATTCATCTGATAGTATTGGTTCCTCATCTGATTTTAAGTAGCCTTCAACTAAATCATCAGCTCGTCTTAAAACGAAGACTGCCAACTTATGAAGGTCAAATTGTCCTAAATCAAAAATGATTAGTTTTAAATATGATTGAACAATTCCTTGTAGAATCATATTTAAATCAAAAATATAGAGATTAATCTTTGGACCATAAATTGCGTGAAGAGATCTATGATAGAATCTCCCAATATTTTGAGACATTTTTTTAATAAAGTCCTCGATCTCAGAATTAATCGGTATTGCTTGTTCACGTGTTTGCATAATAATAAATTCTTTGTTTTTTTGAATTTCTTCTAGCTGTGTTTTTAGCTGAAGAACAAATGCATCACGAGGCGATAAATCTTTTACTGGTACAGAATCGACCTTAGACTGAATTAATTGAAACTGATACTTGAATGCTGCAAGTAGTAGAGCATCCTTCGATTTAAAGTATAAGTAAAAGGCGCCTTTTGAAATGCCACAAGCATCAACAATTTCTTGAATCGATGTAGCCGAATATCCTTTTGTTGCAAAAATACTAACGGCTGCCTCAATAATTTTCTTTTCTTTTTCCTTCATTATGACCTAACCTCCTTACTATGAAAGTGCAAGGCGCCCGTTCATCGGCGACAAGCATAAGGCGAATAGGAATAGAAGGTGTTCTCTACCTTCAATTCTTATTTGACTTATGACCTCGAGACGATGGCGCCTGGAGCTAGACATCGAAACTAGGTATGAACTTTTGCCTTTATTAAGCTTAAAAAAATCTATACTTTATATGATGTTTTACAGGGTATACATAAGAACATTTACAAAAAAATTAAAGTTTATTAACAAAATGTTCATTGACTGTGACTGACTAGTCATTTATATTATTAGTTATTGTGACCAGATAGTCAATTGGATTCTAAAAAATGGAGGATGTTATGAATAGCATAATTAATTTTGTTTTGAAAAACAAATTTGCTGTATGGCTGCTTACAATTATTATAACAGTAGCTGGATTATATTCTGGATTAAACATGAAGCTTGAAACAATCCCGAATATTAATACCCCAATTATTTCCGTTACAACGATTTATCCAGGGGCTACACCTGAGGAAGTTGCTGATCATGTTACAGAACCGATAGAAAAGATTGTTCAAAATTTAAATGGAGTGAATGTTGTTAGCTCAAATTCTATGCAAAATGCTTCATCTCTTCAAATCGAATACGGATTTGAAAAAAATATGGATGAAGCTGAAGACGAGCTAAACGATGCATTAACTAATATTGAACTTCCCGATGGTGTTAATGAGCCTAGCGTTTCAAGAATTAGTTTAAATGCATTCCCTATTTTAGCATTAAGTATTGCAAATGATGATCAATCACTTGCAGAGCTTACAACAGTTGTGGAAGACGAAATACTCCCAGCCTTAGAAGGGGTTGAAGGTGTTTCTTCTGTTCAAGTATCTGGTCAACAGTTAGAGGAAGTAGAATTTACTTTTAAAGAAGATAAAATGGCAGAGCTAGGATTAGATGCTGAGACAGTTAAAGGTCTTATCCAAGGCTCGGATGTTACTTTTCCTTTAGGCGTATTAACGTTAGATGAAACAGAAAAATCTGTTGTAGTCGATGGGAACATTACAACTATTGAAGATTTGAAAAATATTGAAATTCCAGTTATGCCTTCGGCGCAGGGAAATCAACAGGCAGCAGCACAAGGTGGTCAATCAGCTGATATGACCGTTCAGTCACCGCAAGCTGGTGCAGGTCAAGCCCAAGCACAAATGCCTGCAAACATCGAATTACCTACTGTAAAGCTATCCGAAATTGCAGATATTGAGTTAGTCGGAAAAGCTGAATCAATTTCTCGTACTAATGGGAAGGAAGCAATTGGCGTTCAAATTGTAAAAGCAACAGACGCTAATACAGTAGATGTTGCCAACGGTATTGAAGAAAAATTAGCTGACTTCGAAGATGAAATTGAAGGTCTTGATGTTGTTTACACACTTGACCAGGCAACACCAATTGAAGAGTCAGTCGGAACGATGCTAAGTAAAGCACTATTTGGAGCGCTTTTCGCGGTTGTCATTATTCTCTTATTCTTAAGAGATATTAAATCAACATTAATCTCAATTATTTCAATTCCGTTGTCATTATTGATCGCGATTATCCTGTTAAATCAAATGGGAATTACGCTGAACATGATGACACTTGGTGCAATGACTGTTGCGATTGGTCGTGTTGTTGATGACTCGATCGTTGTTATTGAAAATATTTACCGAAGAATGTCACTCAAAGGTGAACAATTAAAAGGTAAGGCATTAGTTCGTGAAGCAACAAAAGAGATGTTCATACCAATCATGTCCTCAACAATTGTTACGATCGCGGTATTCTTACCGTTAGCGCTTGTAAAAGGAATGATCGGGGAACTATTCTTACCATTCGCATTAACAATGGTATTTGCGCTTTTAGCATCATTATTAGTTGCGATCACAATTGTACCAATGATGGCGCACAGTTTATTTAAGAAACATTTATATGGCGAAAGTAAAAAATTAAAGCAACATGACGAACACAAACCAGGCAAAATGACAGGTGCTTATCGTTCCATTCTAAATTGGACGTTGAACCACAAGATCATTACATCCCTGATTGCGATTGCTATGTTAGTAGGAAGCTTATTCTTAGTTCCGGTGATCGGCGTTAGTTTCTTATCTTCTGAAGAAGAAAAGATGATGATCGTTACGTACAAACCAGAGCCAGGTGAAACAAGAGAGCAAGCAGAAGAAGCAGCTTTAAGTGCTGAAGAATTCTTCTTGGATAGAGAACATGTGAAAACAGTACAATATTCACTAGGTAGTGAAAACCCTATGAACCCTGGTGACACAAACAGTGCGATGTTCTTCATACTTTATGAAGATGACACGCCAGAATTTGCGAAAGAAAAAGAACAAGTTGTTAAAGATTTAATTGAGGAAGCAGCTGGTGGGGGAGAATGGGCTTCACAAGACTTTGCTTCAATGGGATCTAGCAATGCGATAACAATGTATGTATATGGTAACAGCCTGGAAGACATTGAGCCTGTTGTAGAAGATATCCAAGAGATTATGAAAAACAATGATTCTCTTAAAAATGTAGAATCAAGTATGTCAGAAACATACGATGAGTATACATTTGTAGCTAATCAAGAAGAGTTAAGTAAGCACGGATTAACAGCAGCTCAAATCGGTATGGCACTTAACCCAACAAGAGAACGTCCAATATTAACAACAGTTGAAAAAGACGGTGAAGACCTAAATGTGTATCTTCAAGTAGAAGAAGAAGCATTTGAAACGGTTGATGATTTAACGGAAAAAACAATTCAATCTCCACTTGGAACAGAAGTGAAAATTGGTGATGTTGTTGACGTACAAGAAGGTGAAACATCAAATACTGTTACAAGACGTGATGGGAAAATCTATGTTTCCGTTTCAGGTGAAATAACAACGGATGATGTTGCAAAAGTTTCAACAGATGTTCAAACAAAGGTAGATGATCTAGATCTTCCTTCAACAATTGAAGTAAATATGGGCGGTGTATCAGCAGACATCCAAGAATCATTTACTCAATTAGGGTTAGCCATGTTAGCAGCGATTGCGATTGTTTATCTGATCTTAGTTATCACTTTCGGTGGAGCACTAGCGCCATTTGCGATTCTGTTCTCCTTACCGTTTACGGTAATTGGTGCCCTTGTCGGCTTATTAATTGCTGGTGAAACATTAAGTGTTAACTCAATGATTGGTGCTCTAATGCTTATCGGTATCGTTGTAACAAACGCGATTGTATTAATTGACCGCGTGATCCACAAGGAGAAAGAAGGCTTAAGTACACGTGAGGCCATCTTAGAAGCGGGTACAACTCGTCTTCGTCCTATCCTTATGACGGCAATTGCAACAATCGGTGCCCTCATCCCATTAGCACTAGGACTAGAAGGCGGCGGGATGATCTCAAAAGACCTTGGTGTAACGGTAATTGGTGGCTTAACAAGTTCAACGTTATTAACGCTTGTGATCGTGCCAATTGTATATGAAGCATTAAGCAAGATCCGTCGTAAAAAAACGTTAGTTGAAGAAGAATAAAAGTTGAGAACCTGACACGTTGTGTTGGGTTCTTTTTTGGTTTTTGCTCAATTAATAGGAGTCGAGTGCAAAAAAAAGATAAACTCGTCTTTATCGAATCGACTAAATTAGACAAATGTCGACGAAAATATTTTCCAACTATCTAGCATAATGACCATTGAATAAGCTACAATACGAGTAAACTAGATAAATTTGGCATGTTTTTATATATACATACGTAACAATAAATAAGGACAAGGTTTCTTGGGGGAATAAGCGGTGTTTTCAAAGGGTAAAAGAGATAAATTTTCAGAGCTATTATTAAAAATGACAGATAATCTTCAATCAACAACGCAGTATTGTATTGAACAAAACATATCAAATCATCATGAATTACAGATTTTCTTAGAAGCAATCAAAGAATATGAATCAACTGGTGATGAGCTCATCCAAACAATTACGAGAGAGCTTAATCAAACGTTTATCACACCGATCGATAGAGAGGACATCCTTCAGCTGGCGATTGATATCGATGATGTACTGGATGGTATTGAACATACTGCCGCACTATTTGAAATGTATTCCGTAACAAACGTAACGGAGCATATGAGGAAATTCGTGAACATTAACCATCAATGTGCCGTTGAGATTTCGTTAGCTATTACATGTTTATCGCAGAAAAAATTACAAGCAATCTCACCGTACTCTTTAAAACTCAAAGAACATGAAGCGAATAGTGATAACTTACTTCGTACAGCTGTGAAAAATCTATTTGCTACTGTAAAAGATCCAATTAAAATCATTCAGTATAAGGACATCTATGAATCTCTTGAGGGCATTGTTGACAGCTGTCGCAAAGTGGCGAACACACTTGATAGCATTGTGATGAAAAATGCGTAAGGAGCCGAGCTAGATGGAGATGACGTTGCTTATTACCTGCTTCATTGTTGTCGGTGCTTTGGCTTTTGATTTTATAAATGGATTTCATGATACAGCAAATGCGATTGCAACCAGTGTTTCTACCAAAGCGCTCAAGCCAAGACATGCCGTCATTCTTGCAGCGGTTATGAACTTTGTTGGGGCACTTACATTTACAGGTGTGGCAAAAACGATTACTAGTGGAATTGTGGATCCATTTACATTAGAAAATGGATCGGTTGTGATTTTATCGGCCCTTGTCTCAGCAATAGCATGGAATTTGATTACATGGTATTACGGGATTCCGAGCAGCTCCTCACATGCGATTATTGGATCAATTGTTGGAGCAGCAATTGCTGCGTCTGGCTTTGGAAGCATTAACTACTCAGGGTTTACAAAAATTGTTCAATCCCTGCTAATTTCACCAATTCTAGCATTTATCGTTGGATATGTTGTTTTTAGTCTCTTTAAAGTACTGTTCAAAAATCATTCGCTAACAAAATCGAATAATCGATTTAGGAGAATTCAAATTTTAACAGCTGCTTTTCAAGCCTATACACATGGGACAAATGATGCCCAAAAAGCAATGGGGATCATCACATTAGCTCTTATCGCCAATAACTATCATCAAACAATGGATATTCCGTTTTGGGTACAATTTTCCTGTGCTTTAGCAATGGGATTGGGTACATCTATTGGAGGGTGGAGAATTATTCAAACAGTTGGAAACAAAATTATGAAAATCCGACCAGTTAACGGGGTCGCTGCAGATCTGTCATCGGCTTCAATTATTTTTGCAGCTACCTTTTTTCATCTACCCGTTAGTACAACACATGTGATTTCTTCCTCCATTCTGGGTGTAGGTGCTTCAAATCGAGTAAAAGGAGTTAATTGGGGTACAGCCCAAACCATGATTTTTACTTGGGTAATAACACTGCCTGCAGCAGCTATTTTGGCAGGAATTGTCTATTATTTTCTTCAGTTCTTCTTATAATTTTTGAGAATGTTTCCCCTCGTCTCACATATAAATGTGTACAAGGAAGATTGGGGGAGATAAAATGGATATCTTATTTTTAATTGTAAGTTTATTATTATTGAGCCTTATCACAGGAATGCGCATGCTGATTTCTATATGGGGTAAGAAATACCGTTATACCACTGCTTGGAATTTAGTTGATTCAAAGAATGAACGAAAAAATGTGAGAAAACGCGCGATTAGAAAATATGGAAGATAGGCAGGAGTATTTTACTTCTGCTTTTTTCTGTAATAAAAAATGGGAAGCTATCGTTAATACTTAGTCATTTGTGTATGGTTTTTAAGTGAAAAAGTGAAAAAAGCATACGTAAACGAGAAATGTGTATGCTTTTGCATAGCTAGTCAGGTTAAAACAATTCGCAAGATCCAGAAAAAGGGAAATTTAATATGAATGGAGCTTAAACTTGTAGTTATTTTCCAGTTATGTATCCTTTTTAAGTGAAAAAATGAAAAAAGCATACGTAAACGAGAAATGTGTATGCTTTTGCATAGCTAGTCAGGTTAAAACCATTCGTAAGATCCAGA
>NZ_JBLUOI010000022.1:26572-48647 GCF_048059995.1 Metabacillus sp. YM-086
ACTGAAAAAAGCATACGTAAACGAGAAATGTGTATGCTTTTGCATAGCTAGTCAGGTTAAAACCATTCGTAAGATCCAGAAAAAGGGAAATTTAATATGAATGGAGCTTAAAATTGTAGTTATTTTCCATTTATGTATCCTTTTTAAGTGAAAAAGTGAAAAAAGCATACGTAAACGAGAAATGTGTATGCTTTAGCTTAGGTAACAGTTTAATCAATAAGTAAATGCAATGACAAAACTCAATATAAAAACATAAAGTGACCATCAAAACAATATGAGGATTGATGGTCATTTCAGATTATATTTATATATGTTTCGGTAGTTTACGGAAACCCGCAACCTTTATTGGCAGCTTTTTTTGTGGTGAATAAACTAACTACGAAATCCCTTTGCCATAAACAACAAATTGTTCTTTCATCTGCTTTGTAGTATATTTGAAGCACGAATTTATTTAAAAGAGGTTATTGCTAATGAGCTTACAACAAGAAATAAATAAACGACGTACGTTTGCCATCATCTCTCACCCGGATGCTGGGAAAACAACGTTAACAGAAAAACTACTTTTCTTTGGTCAAATCATTCGTTCAACAGGGACGGTTAAAGGAAAAAAATCGGGTAAATTTGCTGCATCAGACTGGATGGAGATCGAGAAAAAACGTGGAATCTCGGTTACTTCAAGTGTTATGAGTTTCCCGTATCATGATTTTCACGTGAATATCCTAGATACACCAGGACACGAAGATTTTAGTGAAGACACATATCGTACGTTAACAGCCGTTGACAGTGTTGTCATGATTATCGATTCAACCAAAGGTGTTGAGCCGCAAACGATTAAGCTTTTTAAAGTATGTCGGATGAGAGGTATTCCGATTTTTACGTTTATTAATAAGCTTGACCGTGAAGGACGAGATCCGTTAGAGCTTCTTTCAGAAATTGAGGAAGTGCTTGGAATCGAGTCATATCCAATGAATTGGCCGGTCGGAAGCGGTAAACGTTTCTTAGGTATACATGATCGGTTTAATAAGCAATTTGTTCGTTTTAAAGGTGATGAAGAGGAAGAGATACTTTCTCTAGACGACCTTGCTAACACGGATATTGAAGAAAATCCTATTTATCAAGATACATTAGGTGAGCTGGAGTTACTTGAGGAAGCAGGAAATGAATTCACATCGGAGCGAGTGGAAAAAGGAGAGCTTACACCAGTATTCTTTGGTAGTGCCCTTGCAAACTTTGGTGTGCAAACATTTTTTGATACATTCCTTCAATTTGCTGCACAACCACAGCCTCGTAAAACAGATCAAGGCTTAATTGAGCCGGAAAAAGATCAGTTCTCAGGCTATATTTTCAAAATCCAAGCGAATATGAATCCGGCTCACCGTGATCGTATTGCGTTTTTCCGTGTGTGCTCAGGAAAATTTGAACGTGGCATGAGTGTTAATTTAAGCAGAACGAACAAAACGATTAAGTTAAATCAAACACAAGCCTTTATGGCAAAGGATCGCGATACAGTAGATGAAGCGTATCCTGGGGATATCATCGGAATTTATGATCCAAACATTTACCAAATTGGTGATACGTTAATTGGCGGAAAGGATTCGTATCAATATGAAGAACTTCCGCAATTCCCACCAGAATTGTTCAAACGAGTGCAAGCGAAAAACGTGATGAAGGCAAAGCAGTTCCGTAAAGGAATTGAGCAGCTTGTTCAAGAAGGGGCCATTCAGCTTTATCGTCAGGAAATGAATGATTCCATTATTCTAGGTGCTGTTGGTCAGCTGCAATTTGAGGTATTTGAATACCGTATGAAAGCTGAGTATAACGTTGATATCGAATTTACTCCACTAGGTGAACGAATTCCAAGATGGATTAAAAGTGAAAAGTTTGATAAACGCTTCTTTGATTCAAGAAGTATGCTTGTTCGCGACCGTTATGGTGCATACGCAGTTCTATTTGAAAATGAATTCACTTTACGCTATTTCTTAGAAAATCAAAAAGACATTGAGCTAGTCGACTTATTAGAAGAAAACGACTATCAAGGTGTAACATCACAAAAGTAAGGTTGAAGGCTAATTCCTCAAGGGGATTAGTCTTTTTGTGGTTTTTTGACAATTTTCCATGATATGATGAAAGCATAGATAAGGGAATAGAGGGAAAGCAATTGAATATTCTAAAAGTGACTTTAAATGAATTAGACCAAGTATCACAGTTATTCAATCAATACAGAATGTTTTACGGACAAGCATCAAATCTTGAAGGTGCAAAAGAATTTATAAAAGAGCGAATCGAAAATAATGAGTCTGTTATCTTCTTAGCAATGGAAAACGATTCTCCAGCTGGGTTTGTTCAGCTTTATCCGATTTTTACATCAGTAGGTATGAATCGCAAATGGCTATTAAACGATTTATTCGTTGCCGAAGATTATCGCCGTCATGGAGTAGGAAAAGCACTGATGAATAAAGCAAAGGATCTTGCAGTCGAAACAAGGGCCGCGGGCATTCTTTTAGAAACAACAAAAGACAATGTAAAAGCACAGGCTCTTTATGAAAGCTTAGGCTATGAAAAAGAAGATGCTGTTTATTTTTACAATTTATCAATTTAACAGGAGATTTATATGGTAATTAAAATTATTTTAGCCATCTTTATGCCATTTCTTCTTGTGCTACTGTTTACACGTGTCAGCTATAATCACTATGTAGGAACAGCCCTAACTGCGGCATTGTTAACAGCCTCTTACATAAAAGGCTACACACACGGTCCAAGCATTTATTTTATTGACATCGTATCACTAGGAGTAGGCTTCTTCTATGCGAAAAAAATGAAGGATAACCTACATAAGAAGAAATAGGTTTGAGGTTGAACAAAAAAAGAAATACTGAAAAGAAAAAGGGCTGCTCTGTATGCTCTTTTTTCTTTGGTTGCAAATTTGACTTTGAAAGTTGCAAAAATGAATTACTTACATAAACTTGTTTTTTATTATAGGAAGACTTATACGTAACAATTGTTCTTTTTGAATAATTTTTATAAAACTATATTGTCTGGAGCGCAATGGAACGACCGTGTTTTTATGTGAGCTAAATTAACAGCCCGAATACAAATATGAATTATAATTTAAATTAAACACGAACTTTAGTTCGTATTTTTGGCGATTTTCCACACAAATGTGGTAAACTATTGATATTGACATTTTCTGAATGGAGGCTTATGCGTGAGCGAGCAATTTGAATTAGTCTCAAAATACAAGCCGCAAGGTGATCAACCTAAAGCAATTCAAGCATTAGTTGAGGGAATAAAACAAGGAAAAAAGCATCAAACACTACTAGGTGCAACAGGCACAGGTAAAACCTTTACCGTCTCTAATCTAATAAAAGAAGTAAATAAACCCACATTAGTTATTGCCCATAACAAAACATTAGCAGGGCAGCTATACAGCGAGTTTAAAGACTTTTTCCCCAATAATGCAGTTGAGTATTTTGTTAGTTACTATGATTATTATCAGCCAGAGGCATATGTTCCACAAACGGATACATTTATTGAAAAAGATGCCAGCATTAATGATGAAATAGATAAACTTCGTCACTCTGCAACATCCTCTCTTTTTGAACGAAACGATGTCATCATCATTGCCAGTGTTTCTTGTATTTACGGCCTCGGTTCGCCAGAGGAATATAAGGAGCTAGTGGTTTCATTAAGAACAGGGATGGAAATTGAACGAAATCAGCTCTTAAGAAGATTGGTAGATGTTCAATACGAGCGAAATGATATTGATTTCCGAAGAGGAACGTTCCGTGTTCGCGGTGATGTGGTGGAAATCTTTCCAGCATCTCGGGATGAACAATGCATTCGGGTAGAGTTTTTTGGAGATGAAATTGACCGAATCCGTGAAGTGGATGCTTTAACAGGAGAAATCATGGGAGAGCGCGAGCATGTGGCCATTTTCCCGGCATCTCACTTCGTTACAAGAGAAGAAAAAATGGAGAAAGCCATTAAAAATATCGAAGCAGAGCTAGAGGAACGTTTAGAGGAAATGCGTGAAAATGGTAAGCTGCTAGAGGCTCAGCGCCTTGAGCAAAGAACGAGATATGACTTAGAAATGATGAGGGAAATGGGCTTTTGCTCCGGTATCGAAAACTACTCTCGTCACCTAACACTTCGCCCATCAGGATCCACTCCTTATACGTTACTAGATTTCTTTCCTGAAGATTCACTGATTGTTATTGATGAGTCACATGTTACATTGCCGCAAATTCGGGGTATGTTTAATGGTGACCAGGCCCGTAAACAGGTGCTAGTGGACCATGGATTCCGGCTACCATCTGCAATGGATAACCGTCCTCTTAGATTTGAAGAATTCGAAAAGCATATTGAAAACATTGTGTATGTATCTGCTACTCCCGGTCCTTATGAAATGGACCATTCACCTGAGATGATTGAGCAGATTATCCGCCCGACAGGACTATTAGATCCTACGATTGATATTCGTCCAATTGAAGGACAAATCGATGATTTAATTGGCGAAATTCACGCAAGAGTTGAAAAAAATCAACGTGTCCTCATTACAACTCTAACGAAAAAAATGTCTGAGGATCTAACAAACTACCTTAAAGAAATCGGGATTAAAGTAAACTACTTACATTCAGAAATAAAAACATTAGAGCGGATTGAAATCATCCGAGAACTTCGTCTTGGCAAATATGATGTTCTTGTTGGAATCAACCTACTGAGAGAGGGCTTGGATATTCCAGAGGTTTCGCTTGTAGCTATTCTTGACGCAGACAAGGAAGGCTTCTTAAGATCAGAACGTTCTCTTATCCAAACAATCGGTCGTGCAGCCCGTAACGCAGAGGGACATGTTATTATGTACGCCGATAAAATCACAAATTCGATGGAAATTGCACTTAATGAGACTAAGCGTCGTCGTGAAATTCAGATAGAATTTAATGAAAAGCATGGAATCACTCCTCAAACTATTCAAAAAGAAATTCGTGACGTTATTCGTGCAACAACTGCTGCTGAAACTCCTGAAGAGTACGAGGCAACAGCTGCGAGTAAGTTAACGAAATTAACGAAGAAAGAACGAGATAAAGTGATAGCTGAAATGGAAAATGAAATGAAGGAAGCAGCCAAATCGTTGAACTTTGAACGAGCTGCTGAGCTGCGTGATTTGATTTTAGAGTTAAAAGCGGAAGGATGAAGCGATAATGGCAATGGAACATATTGTTGTGAAGGGAGCACGTGCCCACAACTTAAAAAACATAGATGTAACCATTCCGCGTGACAAGCTTGTGGTGCTTACCGGGCTATCTGGATCCGGTAAGTCTTCACTCGCATTTGATACGATTTATGCTGAAGGACAACGTCGCTATGTAGAGTCTTTGTCAGCATATGCTCGTCAGTTTTTAGGGCAAATGGATAAGCCTGATGTTGATGCGATTGAAGGATTATCACCAGCTATTTCAATTGACCAAAAAACAACTAGCCGAAACCCACGATCAACGGTTGGGACTGTAACGGAAATTTATGACTATTTGCGTCTTCTCTTCGCAAGAGTCGGGCGTCCCACATGTCCGATTCATGACATTGAAATATCGTCCCAAACCATTGAACAAATGGTTGATCGTATTCTAGAGTATCCAGAGCGAACAAAGCTACAGGTTCTTGCTCCAGTTGTGTCAGGTCGTAAGGGAACGCATGTTAAAGTGTTCGAGGACATTAAAAAACAAGGCTATGTCCGTGTAAGAATAGACGGAGAAATGCAGGAATTATCGGAAGAAATTTCTTTAGAAAAAAATAAAAAGCATTCGATTGAGGTTGTAATAGACCGTATTGTTGTAAAAGAAGGTGTTGCTTCACGACTTGCTGATTCATTAGAAACAGCTTTAGGTCTTGGAGAAGGAAGAGTCATTATCGACGTGATTGGTGAAGAAGAGCTGCTTTTCAGTGAGCATCATGCCTGCCCGCAATGTGGTTTCTCAATTGGTGAGCTTGAGCCAAGAATGTTCTCGTTTAACAGCCCGTTTGGAGCATGTCCAGAATGTGATGGTCTCGGTTCAAAGCTTAAAGTGGATTTAGATCTTGTTATTCCTAATAAAGATTTAACCTTGAAACAGCATGCGATTGCTCCATGGGAACCAACTAGTTCTCAATATTATCCGCAAATGCTTGAAGCAGTTTGCAATCATTATGGAATTGATATGGATATTCCAGTAAAGGACATTCCAAAGCACCTACTAGATAAAATCCTTTACGGCAGCGATGGCGAGGAAATATATTTCCGTTATGAAAATGATTTCGGACAAATTCGAGAAAATTATATTCAGTTCGAAGGCGTTATTCGCAATGTAGAAAGACGTTACAAAGAAACGAGCTCTGATTTTATCCGTGAGCAAATGGAGAAATACATGGGACAGCAAAACTGTCCAACATGTAAGGGGCATCGTTTGAAAAAGGAATCTCTAGCTGTGTTAATTCAGGGTAACCATGTTGGAGAGCTAACAAAGCTGTCTGTTCAGGATTCACTTAAATTCTTTCAAAATTTATCTCTAACAGAAAAAGAAATGACGATTGCAAATTTGATTTTAAAAGAGATTAGCGAGCGGTTAGGTTTCTTAAATAATGTTGGCTTAGATTATTTAACATTAAATCGTGCAGCTGGAACCCTATCTGGAGGAGAAGCGCAGCGAATTCGTCTTGCCACTCAAATTGGCTCACGTTTAACAGGTGTTTTATACATACTTGATGAGCCATCAATTGGACTTCATCAACGTGATAATGACCGTCTCATTCAGACACTACAAAATATGCGTGATATCGGAAATACACTAATTGTTGTTGAACATGATGAAGATACAATGATTGCTGCCGATTATTTAATTGATATTGGTCCTGGAGCAGGCATTCATGGTGGACAGGTTATTTCGGCAGGCACACCTGAAGAAGTCATGAGTGATGAAAACTCATTAACTGGACAATATTTATCAGGGAAAAAGTTTATTCCTTTACCATACGAGCGTAAAAAACCTGATGGTCGATATATTGAAATTAAAGGTGCAAAAGAAAATAACCTACGTAATGTAAATGTGAAATTCCCGCTAGGGATGTTTATCGCTGTTACTGGTGTTTCAGGATCAGGTAAAAGTACATTAGTCAATGAAGTACTGCATAAATCTCTGGCGCAAAAGCTTCATAATGCTAAGGCGAAGCCAGGTGAGCACAAAGAAATTAAGGGAATTGAACAACTTGAAAAGGTCATTGATATTGATCAATCACCGATCGGTCGGACACCGCGATCGAATCCTGCAACATATACAGGTGTATTTGATGACATACGTGATGTGTTTGCAACAACAAATGAGGCAAAGGTTAGAGGCTATAAAAAAGGCCGCTTCAGCTTCAATGTTAAAGGTGGACGTTGTGAAGCCTGCCGTGGAGATGGAATTATTAAAATTGAAATGCACTTCCTACCTGATGTGTATGTCCCATGTGAAGTTTGTCATGGGAAACGATACAACCGTGAAACATTGGAAGTTACCTACAAAGGGAAAAACATTTCTGATATCTTAGAAATGACAGTCGAAGATGCAGTAACGTTTTTCGAAAATATTCCTAAGATTAAACGAAAGTTGCAAACGATTTTTGATGTAGGCCTTGGTTACATTACTCTTGGTCAACCCGCAACGACACTTTCCGGTGGGGAAGCACAGAGGGTGAAACTTGCATCAGAACTGCACCGACGTTCAACAGGTAAATCACTCTACATCCTTGATGAACCGACAACTGGCTTACATGTTGATGATATCGCAAGACTCTTAAAAGTTCTTCAACGCCTAGTGGATAATGGTGATACCGTTCTTGTCATCGAGCATAATCTTGATGTTATTAAAGGTACCGATTATATTGTTGATCTTGGTCCTGAAGGTGGAGACAAAGGTGGTCAGATCGTAGGCTTTGGTACACCAGAGGATATTATGAATAACGAACAATCTTATACAGGTAAATATTTAAAGCCAATTATAGAGCGCGATCGTGAGCGAATGAGAAATCTGATTAAAGAAAAAGAAGAAGTAGCGCAAAGTTAATTTGGTTAATTTGAGGTGAGGCTGAATGATATGTTCAGCCTCTTTTTCTATTTTTCATATCTAAGAAGTAGAGTTAATATAGCAAATGGGAAAAATGTCATTATTTGTCGAACGGTTGGTGAAATTGTAATAATTTGTTGTGGTATAATAGACCTACAAAATGATAAAGGCAAACTTATTGAAAGATAAGGGCGCAAAGCCAAGGACCTAAGGTAGATCATCTACTATGGTAGCCTAGCCGCCGGAGAATATTTTACTATTGTAAAGTGAGCGAGTATTCTTCTCGTTCACTTTTTTTCTAACAAAGGGGGGATTTACGTGACGATCAACGAAGGAAACATCTATCATCATTTTCAACCTATTTTTTCATTAAAGGATAAGAAAAGGATTGGTTATGAGGGACTTCTAAGATCTACTGATTTTTCTAATCCGGAATTATTTTTTCAACAAGCAATCATAAACAATCAATTATATCAACTAGATACTCAGTCCGTTTACAAAGCTCTTAAAATGTTTCGCCCGAATGAATCAAAAGAAAAGCTATTTCTAAACATTTTTCCATCAACTATTTTTCATCATGAATTTCTGGATTTCATAAACAAGCTAGCTACAGAAAAGTTGCTATCCAATCGAAATATCACATTTGAATTATCAGAGGTTGAGACTGTTAGAGATCTTGCACAATTAAAAGAGAGAATTGCTATTTTAAGAAATTCTGGTATTAGTATTGCATTTGATGATGTAGGAAAGGGTAAAGCGTATATACAAGATATTATTGAGCTTGACCCCGAATATATAAAACTCGATCGCTATTTTTCCCAAGATTTGCACCGGTCAGAAAAAAAACAAGCATTTATCTATTTAATATTAGAGTATTGCAGACGATATAATAATACTGTCATTCTCGAAGGCATAGAAACAGTGGAAGACTTACAGATAGCTCAAAGCCTATCCGTTCCATTAGGCCAAGGCTTTTTACTAGGGAGACCGCAGTTATTAACCAATTATGCTGATGTTAGTAATGGCTAATAAGAAAACCTGAGAATAATATTAGGAAAGAATAGCGACCCTGTTACTTTATAATATTTAGTTTTGTATAAGGAAGAGATATTGGTATAAGGGTAGCGATCCTGCCACTTGCTAATAACGCGTTTAATTCCAAGATGTACATGCTTGGATTAAAGGTGTTTTTTTGTTTTTTACTAAATCAGACAAAAGGAGATATTTACATCATGAAATTAACAATCAAACGGAAATTAATAGGAAGCTTCCTAATCGTCTCATTGATCTTTGGGATCTCTTCATATGTGTCATATTCCAATATGAAGCAGTCAAATGAATCATACAATTATATTGTTGAAACTGTTACTGAGATACGTGCAATTACTCAATCGATTCAAACCGATTCAGCGCTACAATCAGGATATTATCGTGCATTTTTACTATATGGTGATAATAGCTATCGAGACAAAATGAATGAAGCAAATGATCGTATTAATGCGGCAATTTTAAAAGGGAAAGAATTATCCACTTTGCAGGAAACGGTTGATCGTTTAAATTCAATTGAGAACTCGAATATTGAGTTTAGAGAAAAGGCAAATCAAATTCTGGATGAAAGTTTGGTTGATAAAGAGAAAGCTATTGATAAGGGACTAGCGCAAATTGTTCCTATAAGCACTCGTCTAACAGAAGATACCCTTTCAATGCATAATTGGTTAAAAGAAATATTAGATGTTCGATATAAGGAAACACATGAATCATCAGATAACGCAAGAGTGAAAGTAGTGATTTTAAGTGTTTTTGCCCTATTATTTGCTATTGCATGTGGTGTTGTTATTTCCATCCTCATATCACGACCTGTTGTAAAATTAGGAAACATGGCAAAGCAAGTAGCAGATGGAGATTTAAACGTAGAAAAATTAAAGATTAAGAGTAGAGATGAAATCTATTATCTAAACGAGTCTTTTGAACAAATGACAGATAATTTACGGGAAATGATTAGTTCGATTTCTACAAGCTCTGATCAAGTAGCGGCATCAGCAGAGCAATTGAATGCAAGTGCGGAACAATCAAGTAGAGCATCAGAAACTGTTTCATCTGCAATTCAGGAGATTTCAAGTGGGGCTGAAGAAACCACAACAAAATTAGAAAGCAACACAACTTCATTACAAGAGGTTTTACAAGGAATTCAACATATTTCTGAAAGCTCAGCAAATGTGTCTGAACTATCACGAAAAACAACAAAAGAAGCCGAGGAAGGTGGAACGTTTGTTGAAAATAATTTGGCACAAATGAAGTTTATCTCTGAGTCTATTAGTCGTTCAAACGAAAAAGTGACCTCATTATCAAAACGATCAAAAGAAATTGGCTCGATATTAGATGTGATCAGCGGTATTGCTGAACAAACAAATTTATTAGCATTAAATGCAGCGATTGAAGCGGCTAGAGCTGGTGAGCATGGTAAAGGTTTTGCAGTTGTTGCAGATGAGGTGAGAAAATTAGCTGAGCAATCACAAGTGTCTACAAAAAGTATTGCAGAGTTAATTGCCTTAGTCCAAAAAGATACTGATGAATCAGTGAACATCATGAATGAAGTTGTCACGAATGTTGAGGAAGGGGTAAAAGTATCAGAACAAACATCTGATAAGTTCACGCAAATCCTTTCTAGTACAAGAAATATGACACCACAAATTGAACAGGTAACAGCAACTGTTCAACAAATATCGGCTAGCATTGATGAAATTACCAATTCAGCTATGGAAATATCTCAACTCTCCCAAGCTAATGCGGCAAGCTCTGAAGAGGTAGCAGCTTCAGCTGAAGAACAATTGGCTTCGATGGAAGAAATTGATGCATCAGCTCAAGCTCTAGCGCAAATGGCAGAGGAATTAAAGGTAGTTGTCAATAAATTTAAATTATAATTTAGCAGTAGATAGGAAAATAGTGAGATAAAAAGCAGGTTCTAAAAATGGTATAATATAACAAGTTACTATGCAGGGGTTGGGCTGCGGTGGTTACTCCCGGGGCAGATCGGGGGTGATGCCTTGTACATCACGCGTGAAGAGTTGGATACGATGATTGCATTTGCCGCTCTGGTCGTTTCGATTATAGCCGCAACAGGAAACAGCGGAAATAAAAACGACTAGCCCACCCTGACATTTGGCGATGAAGGAAGTGAGCTAATCGTATTATGTTCTACAAGCCTCAGCCACCGCAACTTGCACTGCGGAGTAACTGAAACAATGAAAGGCGGTTGGTGTACGTTCACCAATCGTCTTTTAGTATATGTTTTTATATCCATCATATACCAATTTTGCATGGTCTTCAAGTAAGACGAATAGATATAAAAAGTTAAAGGGAAGTGCTCTTCAAACTTTATGTAGATCATAAATAATTGAGGGAAATAGAAAAAATACATATCAAAGCCTGAAACCTCTTATCTTTTCATACGTATTAATGATAGGGGAGTGAAAAGAACAAATGGATAAAACAAATAGATTTTTAGCAGCTTTGAATTACTTTAGCGTGTTCTTTGCGCCGTTTTTGTTACCAATTGCAATTTACTTTATTGTTGATCAGTTGGAAGTTAAGAGTCATGCGAAAAAAGCACTCGTGTCACATATCATACCGTTTTTGTCAGTGATCGGTGTGGTCATGGTGCTCTTCTTTTCAGCAGGAGCTGACTCTTCTCAGGAGGGAATATTTTTGACCTTCATTTTTGGATTTCTTTTTGTTGGTTTGATTAATTTGATTGTTGGGATTTGGAACATTGTAAAAGGCATACAGCTTTTAATTAGGGATTAAAAAACACAAAATTTCTGAGGAGGAATGTTCATGAAGGATCAAAAAATCAGAATCTTAAAATTGGTAGAAGAAGGGAAACTGTCTGCAGCTGAGGCCCTTTCATTAATAGAATCATTGGAAAATGAAGAAAAAGTGAAGGAACAGAAAATAACAGCTCTTTCAACTGAGGTCATAGGTGATCATAAGCAAGATCAACATGACGCAAATGAATCAAAACAGCAATCATTAGGAAATAAGCTGATGGATTGGGTAGATTCTGCTGTGAAAAAAGTAAAGGATATGGACCTGGATTTAAACTTTGGCAAGTCTATTGATCTTAAACATATTTTTCAGTTTCAAGACTCTGATTTTCAGGATATTGATATTCACTTGCCGAACGGAAGTGTCATAATTGAACCATGGAATGAAGAAGATATTCGAGTCGAATGTGATGTGAAAGTTTATCGAGTTGAAAACAATGAACAGGCAAGAGAAACCTTTTTAACAGGTGTTGACTGCCAAATGGAAGGAAATCGTTTTATTTTCTTTACAGAGAAAAAAATGATGAAAATCAATGTGTATATAAGAGTGCCGCAGCAATCTTATGAAAGAGTAAAGATCAAGTTGTTTAATGGACCAATAAGAGGGGAAGGTTTACTAGTAGGGACAATCAAGGCGAAAACCGCAAATGGTGTTCTTTCCTTCTCAGATATAAAAGCGACAACAGGTGAATTTGAGACTGCGAATGGACAAATTAAAGTAGCAAACTCGAGCTTTGGTAAAATAGAAGCAGAAACAATTAGTGGCTTGATTCAGTTTAATGGTTCAGCTGAAAAAGTGGATGCGCAAAGTTTCAATGGTAATGTGCAGCTCACTTTACATGATGAGAATTGTGAAACACTTTATGCTAAAACAACAACAGGTAACATTGATATTCATGTACCTGAGGACACCAGTATGATCGGGGAATTAAAGTCGAATTTAGGGGCTCTTTCCACAAAAGTAAAGAATGTCGAAGTTTCCTTTGAAAAGAATGAAACCATTCAAAAAGAATTGAAATTTCGAACAGCACACGAAGCGAAATTAACTGTTTTTGCAGATTCAAAAACAGGATCTATTACAATTAAATAAATAAGGATGATGGAAAATGAAAAGATTGTTTCGATCACGTCATGATCGGAAGTTATCAGGTGTACTTGGAGGCTTATCAAACTATATAGGTATTGATGCATCACTATTACGAATATTGTTCGTTGTTTTATTAATCTTTACTGGATTTTTTCCATTGGCACTGATTTATATGGTCTCGATCTTTTTAATACCAGAAGAAACGGATTATTAGGATGATAAGATGGCTTATAAGTATTCTAGTAAATGCGCTCATATTAATTGTTGTTGCAGGATTTTTTGATTCGTTTCAATTAAGTGGTGTTGCAGCAGCTTTGGGAGCAAGCTTACTTTTGTCTATTCTTAACGTGTTAGTAAAACCATTTTTAATTTTATTAACATTACCTGTTACGGTATTAACGCTTGGGTTGTTTTTATTTGTTATTAATGCAGTAACTCTTATGATCGCTCAAGGGTTAATGGGAGATTCTTTTGTTATCGATGGCTTTGGTACAGCTTTACTAGCCTCTGTTTTTATTTCCATTCTTCATTTGTTGATTCAAAAGGGAATTATTGAGCCGATGAAGAAGGATAAATAAACGTTTGTTTAAAAAGAGTGAGAGTAGTCTTGCTCTTTTTTAGTTGTTTTCATAGTTTTTTCAAGGCATTGAATGGGTGAACATATAAGAAAATATCAAAACCAATTTTATCAGATTCAGTTAGAAAACTTTCGAAATAATACTTATGAACAATAAACTTATTAAGGTTGATTGGAGCGAGCAACCTAGAGCGGAAATCAACCTACACAACACCTGTTACATAGCAACTAAGTCTATGGAAGTTGAATGCATCAGGTGAATTGAACAGACAATTCCTAAAAATACTTCTTTCATCAACCTTTGGTAAAACTACTTCATCCTGCACATACTAGTACTGGGTGAGTAGCATGTTCAAACAACGATTTAAAAAGCTTATCTCAATTCTTTGTATGACCTTTCTTTTACCTGCAGTATTTCCTTCTGATCATCAGTACCAGCTTTCACTTAGCAGGGAAGTGAGTGTGGTACAAAATTACTATCATGCTCATCAGTACAATTCAATTAGTCAAGATTCTTTAGTGGTCAGTGAAAATGCAACATCAACGGAACCACCTAAAGTTTTTGCTCCCAAGGGTGAAAAAGAGTTTTCCTATAAAAAGTATCTTTCGCTAATAGAGAAAAACAGTGATGTGAATCGAACAGACTCTATCACGAAATTTCCTTATCACCGCTTTGACGTAAAGGTGAACCGAAATATAAAACCGGCGGATAAGGTAACACTTCATTGGGAGGGAAAGTCACTTCCGGGAAGGCAAGTTACCATGTATGCCTGGAATGTTGCAAATGAAAAGTGGACGGAGCTTGATGGTACGATAGCTAGTGATGAAGAATTTGCGTTAAATGGAACGATAAAAGCAGATGAATACGTGCAAGACCGTAGAATCAGTGTGATTGTTCAGGATCAGCTTCCGAAACATGGAAAAAGCTATGATTATTCGTTTGTTTGGATGACAGATACTCAATATTATGCACAGGATTATCCCGCCATTTTTAAAAGCATCATAGAATGGATTGCTCAAAACAAAGATGTGATGAATATCCGTTATGTGTTTCATACCGGAGACATTGTCAATAAAGCTCATGATGAAAAGCAATGGCAACGAGCAAGTGCTTATATGAATACATTAGATGTTGCGAAGATTCCTTATGGAGTTCTCCCGGGCAATCATGACGAAGGAGACGATTTTAAAAAATATAAGCAGTATTTTGGTGAACATCGATTTAAGCATAAATCCTATTATGGCGGCTCTTATGATGATAATCGGGGTCATTATGACTTGATTTCTGCAAATGGAAAGGATTATATCTTTGTTTATATGGGCTGGGATATTGGGGAAGAAGAAATGAAATGGATGAATAAGGTTCTTCAGCGACACTCTGATCGAACAGCGATTCTCTCGTTTCATGAGTATTTAAAAAAGAACGGAAAACGAAGTCGTGAAGGAAATGAATTATTTGAAAAAGTGGTTGTTCCAAATAAAAATGTTGTTGCTGTTCTATGCGGTCATTATCATAGCAGTCAGCTAAAGGTTGATGAGCTTGATGATAATCAAGATGGAGATGTTGATCGGAAGGTATATCAAATTCTTGCGGATTATCAAAAAGGTGGAGAAGGAGGAAATGGGTTTTTACGCTTGCTTCATATTGATGAAGAAACAAACTCAATTGATGTTCAAACCTATTCCCCTTATTTGAATCAGTATCACTATTATGATCCTGAAAAGTATCCAGATAAAGAACAGTTTACAATGGACATTAATGTGAAGAGAACGCAGAAGATGATTGCAACTACGTATTTTGAAGTGAACATCTATAAACATCTTACAGGTGAGAAGGTAGCATATCAAAAAGAGTGATGAGGTTGATCTCATCACTTTTTTATTTACTTACTAAGCTTATAATATGATTCAATTCCCTCAACAATTGCTCTGGCGCATGATTTTTGATAATCAGCAGTCCGCAATAGCTTTGCCTCTGTTTTGTTTGTCATAAACCCGCATTCGCAAAGAATGGCTGTCATTTTTGTTGCTTTTAAAACATGAAAGCTTGCTGATTTCACTCCTCGATTTTTTCGACCGGTACGGTGAATTAATGCTGCTTGTACTTTTGATGCCAAACCAAGGGCAGTTTTTGGTCTAGAGATATATACAAATGTTTCAATTCCTTCTGCAGAAGTCCATTCCTTTCCATTGCCATGTGCATTTGCGTGGATAGAGACAAATAAATCAACCTTTGCTTGATTTGCCATTGTTGTTCTTTCGATGATAGGGACATCTTTTTCGTCTGAGTGTGAAAAGTAAATTGTGACACCTTGGTAGCTTGTTAATATTTTTTTCATTTCAATGGCGACGGCTCGATTAAATTCATACTCCTTCATACCATCAACGGTTTGTTTACCAGGGGTGCTGTAGCCATGTCCAGCATCAATCATGATCCTCATGCTAAAACCTCCAATTTTTATTTATTCTTTCACTGTGTATATAGACTTTTTGATAGGTTAGAGTAGCGGACATTTGAAAAAAGTTAAAATTTAACATGTTATAACTTTCCTATTGTAGATATTTTTTATTATAATTAGAGCTATAAAAATTAACGTTCTATTTTTTACATAAATTACGGGGGAATTGTGTTGAACTCAAACAAACGTTACATCGTATCCGATCATAAAGAAATTACCTCCATTGATGAACTTGAAATCATTTGGAATAATACGAATGATGCCATCTTTTTAATTGCTCCGGATGGGGCTCTATTAAAAGCAAATCCTGCATTTGAGGAAATTCTTGGTTACAGCACTGAAGAATTAATCGGTAACCCACACCCTCCAATTCTGCCAACACTCCAGAAGCAAAAAGGCTTTTTAGAAAGAATGAAAAAAGGTGAAATCATCAAATATCATGAAGCGCAACGGGTGACAAAGGAAGGGAAAGTGATTGATATTGTATCCTCCTACTGTCCTGTGCATAATCATAATGGGGAGCTAGTATGCACGGTCGGAATGTATAAGGACGTAACAAAACAGATTGAGGCCCAAAGAAAGTTAAGGGAAAGTGAAGAAAAATATCGATTTATTGCCAATCATACATCAGACTTAATTATGATTCTTGATGATCAAAAATCAATCACATATGTTTCACCTTCCTCAGAACCGTTGTTGGGGTTCTCTTCAGTAGAATGTCTGGACAAGCATATTTCGGTATTCATTTCTGAACATGACATACTTTCTTTTATGAACTGGGGTGAACAGCTAGAAAAAACAAATACAGTTCTAGAAACAGAGCTTCGTTATAAACACGCAAGCGGCTGTTTGATTTGGATGGAATTAAGGGGTTCTTATGTAGTTGATGAGGATAAAAAGAGAACGATTATTGTGTCAAGAGATATCAGTGAACGTAAAAAGTATGAAGAAGAATTAAGAAATATAGCTTTTCATGATTCTTTAACAGGTCTGCCAAACCGATATTATTTTAATGAATTATTAAAAGACGAAATGAGAAAATCTAAGGTCCACTCAATGGAGATGGCTATAATGTACCTTGATATTGATTCTTTTAAGCAAGTAAATGATACGTTTGGACATGCTGGCGGTGATGCCATTTTGATCGAATTCTCAAAAAGAATTCAAAAAAGCATTCGAAATAAAGATATTGTTTGCCGCTTAAGTGGTGATGAATTTGTTATTATTGTTTCAATTCCAAGTGATGAGGAAGTTGTTCGAAACATTGCTTCTCAAATTCAAGCTGAGCTAAAACAACCAATAGTTTTTGAACATCATCAAATCTATATTACAGCATCTATTGGAATCTCAATCTATAATGAGGAAGAATTATCATCAGAAGAATTAATTAAGAGAGCGGATCATGCCCTTTATGAAGTAAAAGAAAATGGAAAGAACGATGTTACGTTTTGGGGTGATTCGTTCGTTAATAGATGATGGTGCATTTCATGATGAAATGCACCATTTTTTCATACGTTAATTAACTTCGACGTAGTAGCTACTACACCTTGCAGGCTCACCAGTAGGAGAGTTTTCTAATTATCTAATAAATAGTTTTGGAAAGCCGGATACTAATGCTAGAATAGAAAAAGAAGTCTTTCTTTCCAGATGAACAAGTATTTGGTGTAAGAAACTTAAGGCTAGCAAGGACTTAAACATATATTAATGAACATAGAAAGATTTTCTTTCTAGTTAACAAAGGAGGACACACCGTGCCAAAAGTTCGCACAAAGGATCTTATTGACAAATTTAATTTTGAAGTGATTAGTGGAGAAGAAGGAATAAATCGTCCAATTACAACAAGTGATTTGTCACGTCCTGGTATTGAGATGGCTGGTTTTTTTACATATTATCCGAAAGAACGTGTTCAATTACTTGGTAAGACGGAATTATCATTTTTTCACCAGCTTTCCGCGCAAGAGAAAAAGCATCGTATGGACGAGCTTTGTACAGAGATTACTCCTGCCATTATTGTGACTAGAGAAATGGAAACTCCTCAGGAGCTGATCGATGCCTCTGAACGTGAAGGAGTTCCTGTGTTACGTTCATCGATGAAAACAACCCGTTTATCAAGTCATTTGACGAACTTCCTTGAAGGAAAACTTGCCCCAACAACTGCTGTTCATGGAGTGTTAGTTGATATCTATGGTGTGGGTGTTCTAATTATTGGAAAAAGCGGTGTTGGTAAAAGTGAAACAGCCCTTGAGCTAGTAAAACGCGGTCACCGTCTTGTCGCAGATGATTGTGTGGAAATACGTCAGGAAGATAAGGATACACTTATTGGAAGTGCCCCTGAGCTAATTGAACATTTATTAGAAATTAGAGGACTAGGAATCATCAATGTGATGACACTATTCGGTGCAGGTGCGGTTCGAAGCTTTAAACGTATTACACTTGTGATTAACTTAGAACTATGGGATCAAAATAAACAGTACGACCGCCTAGGTCTTGAAGAAGATAAAATGAGAATCATTGATACAGATATTACCAAGCTAACAGTTCCTGTTCGTCCTGGACGTAACTTATCTGTTATTATCGAAGTAGCTGCGATGAATCACCGTTTAAAACGAATGGGTGTAAATGCAGCGGAGCAATTTACAAATAAGCTTGCCGGTGTGATTGAAGATGGAGACAACGAGGAAGAATAAAAAATACTAACCATGTGGAATCGGAGTCATCACTCCGGTTCCATTGTTTTGGAATAATAAGGTAGTATTCTTAGTCGATAAAAAGTAAAATAAGGATGGTTGGTCAAAGTAATTAAAGGGTGGAAATACATAGAAACTACATATGCAGGGAGTTGAAGATATGGAAGAAAGTATTAAGCCACTAAATCCGATAGCAATCGAATTAGGTCCGATTCAAGTACATTGGTACGGTGTGATCATCGGCTTGGGAGCATTGCTTGCCTTACTTATTGCTGTAAGAGAAAGTGAACGACGCGGGCTGCATAAAGACACATTTGTTGATCTTGTTCTGTTTGCGATTCCAATTGCCATTTTAGGAGCAAGAGCCTATTATGTTATTTTTCAATGGGATTATTATTCTCAAAACCCGGGCGATATTATAAAAATCTGGAATGGCGGTCTCGCCATTCATGGTGGATTAATCGCGGCGTTTATAACTGGAGCAGTTTATGCAAAAGTGAAAAAGCTTTCGTTCTGGAAGCTAGCTGATATTGCAGCACCAAGTATTATTCTTGGGCAGGCAATTGGGCGCTGGGGAAATTTTATGAATCAAGAAGCACATGGTGGACCTGTTACAAGAGAATTTTTAGAAGGTTTGTTTTTACCAGATTTCATTGTGAACCAAATGTATATTAATGGTCAATATTATCACCCGACTTTCTTATATGAATCATTATGGAATCTAGCTGGATTTATCGGATTAATGCTATTAAGAAAAGCAAATTTCAGACGTGGGGAACTTTTCTTAACATATGTAATTTGGTATTCAGTAGGAAGATTCTTTGTTGAGGGACTTCGAACAGACAGCTTAATGCTGACAGAAACGTTAAGAATTGCGCAAGTTATTTCAATTGTTCTTGTTGCAGTTGCTGTGGGGATCATCATCTTCAGACGTTTAAAAGGCTATTCTAAAGTAAGATATTTAGATACGACTCAATAAGTTTGCTAAACATCAAGGGAGAGGGTTGAAATGGGAAAAAGCTTTAAAAACGGTCTGCAATCAGGCTTACAAACAACTTGGACACTGGGAAAGGTTATTTTTCCTATAACATTAGTCGTGAGCTTGCTGCAGTATACGCCAATCCTTGATTGGATTGTTCAGCTTATTTCGCCTCTAATGGGGATTTTCGGGCTTTCAGGAGAAGCGGCAATTCCATTGGTTATCGGAAATTTCCTTAATCTTTATGCCGGAATTGGTGCAATTCTCTCTTTAGATTTAAGTGTAAAAGAAGTATTTATACTAGCCACAATGCTTTCATTTTCACACAATCTTTTAGTGGAATCATCTGTTGCGGCGAAGGTTGGGTTGAAGCTTTGGATTATCTTGCTTGTCAGGCTTGGCCTTGCCTTTAGCTCTGCGATCATCATTAACCTTGTTTGGCAAGGTGGAAGTGAGATGGCTCAGTACGGATTTGTTAGTCAAACGGCTGTAGTTCCAAACGGATGGTTTGAGATTATCGGATTAGCTATCCAAAAGGCTGCTCTAGGGGTTGTTCAATTAGCACTTATCGTTATTCCTCTAATGATTGTGATTCAATATATGAAAGACTTAGGTTTATTAAAGGTATTTACAAGATGGATGGCACCTGTAACCCGGATGCTCGGAATGAAAGAAAACACATCGATGACATTAGTAGCAGGCCTTACAATTGGCTTAGCATATGGAGCAGGTGTGATGATTCAGGCGGTAAAAGAAGATGGTGTTAGCTATAAAGATTTAACATTAGCCTTTATTTTTCTAGTAGCCTGTCATGCAGTTGTTGAGGATACATTAATCTTCATTCCACTTGGCATTCCAGTTTGGCCATTGCTAGCTATTCGTTTATCAGTAGCCATCATTTTAACAATAACAGTTGCCGCAATTTGGCGTAAGCTTGAAGCAGCACCAAGACGAAAGGAAGCGACATATGAAAATTAATACACTCTTATTCGACCTAGACGGAACATTAATCAATACAAATGAATTAATCATTGAATCCTTTCTCCATACATTACATTCTTATTATCCGGATCAATATAAAAGAGAAGATGTGTTACCATTTATCGGTCCAACTCTTTATGATACGTTCAATAGCATTAATCCTGAAAAAGTAGAAGAAATGGTGAAAGTATACCGCAAATTTAATCATGAACAGCATGATGTTCTTGTAAAAGAGTATGAGACAGTTTTTGAAACAGTAAAAACTCTGAAGGAAAAAGGATTTAAGCTTGGTATTGTCACAACGAAAATTCGTGCAACCGTGAATATGGGCTTAACATTAACAAAGCTTGATCAGTTTTTTGATGTAGTTGTCACGCTTGATGATGTAGAAAATGCAAAACCACATCCAGAACCAGTTCTAAAAGCATTGGAGCAGTTAGGATCAAAACCTGAGGAAGCTATTATGGTCGGAGATAATCACCATGATGTGGAAGCTGGTAAAAATGCTGGCACTAAAACAGCGGGAGTTGCGTGGAGCATTAAAGGAAGAGAGTACATTAGCAGCCACAATCCCGATTACTTACTAGAAACAATGAGCGATTTATTACCAATAGTCGGAGTGGAATAAGGTGAGAAGAACAACTCGATATCCTGTCACAGGAGCAAATTCATTATGGCATGTCTATAAAACCGTGCCATTTTGGAAGGTTGTTAAAAACTTTATTGTCATACAGCTTGCGAGGTATACACCGTTTTTAGGAATGAAAAATTGTCTGTACCGTAATTTTTTGCGGATGAAGGTTGGCGATCAAACATCATTCGCCCTCATGGTTATGCTTGATGTGATGTTCCCAGAAAAAATCTCAGTTGGGCGGAACACCGTAATCGGCTATAACACCACGATTTTAGCTCACGAATATTTGATTAATGAATACCGCCTCGGAGATGTTGAGATTGGGAGCGAAGTACTAATCGGTGCTAACTCAACGATTTTACCAGGTGTCATCATCGGGGATGGCGCCATCGTTTCTGCAGGAACTCTTGTCCATAAAGATGTCCCAGCAGGAGCATTTGTCGGCGGCAACCCTATGAGAATCATCTATACAAAAGAAGAGCTGGCAAACAGGGGAGAAGAGGCTGCTAGTCAAGACTAGTGGTCTTTTCTTTTTAAGATGGACAAGCTTTTGGAGTATTGTTTGTTGGTGGTGAACGACAAATCTCAGTGTGTAAGTCGTTGTAATGTCGTTCATAAGGGGGATGAACGACAAAATAGAGGTTGGAAGAACTGGTAGTGTCGTTCATAAGGGTGATGAACGACAAAACAGAGGGTGGAAGTAATGGTAGTGTCGTTCATAAGGGTGATGAACGACAAAACAGAGGTTGGAAGTAATGGTAGTGTCGTTCAT
>NZ_JBLUOI010000022.1:48746-66922 GCF_048059995.1 Metabacillus sp. YM-086
GAATGGTAGTGTCGTTCATAAGGGTGATGAACGACAAAACAGAGGTTGGAAGTAATGGTAGTGTCGTTCATAAGGGTGCTGAAGACCAAACCAGAAGCCGCAAGCACGAGAAATAGTCATCATAATCGAAATGAAGACCAAACCAGAAGCCGCAAGCACAAGAAATGTTCATCATAATCGAAAAGAAGACCAAACCAGAAGCCGTAACCACAAGAAATAGTCATCATAATCGAAATGAAGCCCAAACCCGAAGCCGCAAGCACAAGAAATGTTCATCATAAGCGAGATGAAGACCAAACCCGAAGCCACAAGCACGAGAAATGTTCATCATAAGCAAAATGAAGCCCAAACCAAGAGCCGCAAGCACGAGAAATGTTCATCATAAGCGTGCTGAAGACCAAACCAAAAGCCACAAGCACGAGAAAAGGTCATCATAAGCATGATGAAGCCAAAACCAGAAGCCGAAACCACAAAAAATGGTCTTCATAAGCACGATAAAAACCAAACCAGGACCAGCAATCACGAAAATAATCTTCATAAAGAGAAAAGCCTAATAAATAGCACCACCGCGAGGCAATTAACCACTCTATTAACATTTAATTAAACGTTTGTTTAACTAAAAAAGTCAGAATAGCGCGTGAAATTAAAAGCCTTTTATATCCAAAATAAGAATGATTTCCTTGAAAAAGTTCCTTCACTTTGGTAGTATATTAGCATATTAGCGAAGTAAAGGATTCTGAAAATTAATGATAGTAATCAATGACGGGGGTACAGACTCTTATGTTTATGTTTGAAAAACCGCTTGGAATGGTTGATACATTACCAAATTTATATGAAGTGAAGAAGAAGACTCGTCGTGCGATGACGAATGAAATAGAAGCTTGGGGTTTTGAATTTATTGAAACACCAACTCTTGAATATTACGAAACAGTCGGAGTTCAGTCTGCGATTTTAGATCAGCAGCTTTTTAAATTGTTAGATCAACAAGGTCATACTTTAGTGCTGCGTCCGGATGTGACAGCACCAATTGCACGTGTGGCTGCATCAAAATTATTTAATAATCTTTATCCGCAACGCCTTGCTTACTCTGCCAATGTTTTCCGTGCACAGCAGAACGAAGGTGGTCGCCCGGCTGAGTTTGAACAAGTGGGTGTTGAATTAATTGGTGACGGTACTACGAGCGCAGATGCTGAAGCGATTGCTTTAATGATCTCTGTTTTAAAGAAGGCAGGACTTAAGAACTTTAAAATTGCAATTGGTCATATTGGGTATGCCAATGCCTTATTCAAAGAGGTGCTTGGCAATCAAGAACGTGCAGACGTGTTAAGACGTTTTCTTTATGAGAAAAATTATGTTGGCTATCGTGAGCATGTTAAGGGGTTGCCATTATCATCAATTGATAAAGAACGTTTATTTACTTTACTAAAATTACGTGGTGGGATCGAGAAGGTAGAAGAGGCGAAGGAGCTTGTTACCTCTCAAGAAGCACGAAGTTCATTAGAAGAAGTTTCTCAATTATGGAATGCGCTTGAAGCATATCAGGTAACAGACTACTTAAAGCTAGATTTAAATATTGTGAGTCATATGAGCTATTATACGGGTGTTTTATTTGAGGTGTATGCGGACAATGTTGGTTTCATCATCGGAAATGGTGGGCGTTATGACCACTTATTTGAGAAATTCAATCGTGCTGCGCCAGCAACAGGCTTCGGTCTTCACCTTGATCGACTGATTGAAGCACTTAATGAAACAGAAGAGGCTAAGCTTCGATGCGTAATTTATAGCCAAGAACGACGTGCTGAAGCGATTTCGTTTGCGACAGAACTACGTGAAGACGGCAAACGAGTAGTGATGCAGGATATCACAGGTATTAAAGATGTTGATGCCTATACGAAGAAATTTGAGGAAGTAAGCTATTTTATCGGATCAAGAAAGGAGGAGCTGTAGGATGAGCCAATTATTAACGATTGCGATGCCAAAGGGAAGAATTTTTGAAGAGGCAGCCGATATGCTTCGTAAAGCGAATTATCAGCTTCCTCCTGAGTTTGATGAATCTAGAAAATTAATATTAGATGTTCCAAATGAGAATATTCGCTTTATCCTGGCTAAGCCAATGGATGTTGTCACGTATGTTGAACATGGTGTGGCTGACGTTGGAATTGCTGGAAAGGACGTTATGCTTGAGGAAGATCGCGATGTGTATGAGGTGTTGGATCTGAAGATTAGTGAATGCTACTTAGCTGTTGCTGGTCTCCCTAATGCGAAACTATCAGATGTTGCCCCAAAAGTAGCAACAAAATATCCAAAAGTCGCTTCAAGCTATTTCCGTGAGCAAGGTGAACAGGTTGAAATTATAAAACTGAATGGTTCAATTGAGCTTGCTCCTTTAATTGGCTTAGCTGACCGAATTGTTGATATTGTCTCAACAGGACGAACGCTAAAAGAAAATGGTTTGGTTGAGCTTGAGCATATTTGTCATATTACATCACGTCTTATCGTAAATCCGGTGAGCTATCGTATGAAGGATGAACCGATTGATGAGCTAGTGGAACGTCTATCGAAAGTAATTGGAGGATAAGAGGATGAAGATTACTCAAATTACAGACAAAAAAGTATCACTGAGAAGAACGATTGATACAGGGACAGAGGAACAACGTAAAATTGTTCAGTCAATTATCGCGACAGTTCGTGAAGAAGGAGATTCAGCTCTTTTTTCTTACACAGAAAAATTTGATCGTGTAAAATTGCCAAATCTTAAAGTAACCGAAGAGGAATTTACAGGTGCATACGAAGCTCTTGATAAAGAGCTAGTTGAAATTATCCGTGAAGCTGCAGCTAATATTCGTGCATTTCATGAAAAGCAAAAAAGAGAATCCTGGATCAGCTATGATGATAACGGCACGATGCTTGGACAGAAAATTACAGCTCTAGATGCAGTTGGGGTTTATGTGCCAGGTGGGACAGCAGCCTATCCATCTTCTGTGTTAATGAATGTCATTCCAGCGCAGGTTGCTGGGGTGAAAAGAATTGTGATCACTTCTCCTCCAAATGAGCTAGGAACACTTCCAGCAGGCGTCTTAGTTGCCGCAAAGGAGCTTGGTATCGCTGAAATATACAAAGTTGGTGGCGCACAGGCCATTGCTTCGTTAGCGTATGGAACGGAAACGATTGCGGCAGTTGATAAGATTATGGGTCCTGGTAACATTTTTGTTGCGCTTGCGAAGCGTGAAGTGTTCGGCATTGTTGATATCGACATGATCGCAGGTCCGAGTGAAATTGTGGTACTAGCGGATGAAACAGCTAAACCAAATGAAATTGCAGCCGACCTCCTTTCACAGGCTGAGCATGATAAAAATTCATCTAGTATTCTTGTCACAACATCAATGAGGCAGGCTGAAGAAGTAAAAGCGGAAGTGGAAAAGCAAGTAGAAACTCTTCCTAGAAAAGAAATTGCAAAGGCATCAGTTGAAGCGTACGGTCACATTTATGTTGCGGATGATCTGGAAACAGCCATTGCGGTTGTCAATGAGCTAGCTCCTGAGCATCTTGAAGTGTTAACGGAAAATCCATTGGCAAGCTTAAATGATATTCGTCATGCTGGAGCCATTTTCCTTGGACGTTATAGCTCTGAGCCAGTTGGTGATTATTTCGCAGGTCCTAACCATGTGTTGCCAACGAATGGAACAGCACGTTTTTCAAGTCCATTAAATGTTGATGATTTTGTGAAAAAATCAAGCATCATTTCTTATAGTGAAAAAGCATTTTTAACGAACTATTCAAAAGTTGCAAAGCTGGCACGCTTAGAGGGCTTAGAAGCACATGCCCGGGCAATGGAAGAACGACTTAAATAAGGAGGAAAAATGAATATGTCAAGAACAGCTTCGATTGAACGTCAAACAAAAGAAACGCAAATTTCACTGTCTTTTAATATAGATGGAACGGGTCAATCATCTCTTAAAACAGATGTGCCATTCATGGATCATATGCTTGACCTTTTTACAAAGCACGGGCAATTTGATTTAACGGTAAATGCAAATGGAGACGTTGAAATTGACGATCACCACACGACAGAGGATATCGGCATTTGCCTTGGTAACGCATTGCGTGAGGCGTTAGGCGATAAACGTGGAATTAAACGTTACGGAAATGCATTTGTTCCAATGGATGAGGCGTTAGCACAGGTTGTAGTTGACTTGAGTAACCGTCCGCATCTTGAGTTTCGCGCTGAGCTGCCAAGCACTAAAGTCGGTACATTCGATACCGAGAATGTTCATGAATTTTTATGGAAGCTGGCTCTTGAAGCACGTATGAATCTTCATGTGATTGTTCACTACGGTCATAACACACACCATATTATTGAAGCGATTTTTAAAGCATTAGCGAGAGCATTAGATGAGGCAACTAGTATTGACCCGCGTATGGAAGGGGTACTTCCTTCAACGAAAGGGATGTTATAGGCATGATCGCGATTATTGATTATGGAATGGGTAATTTATACAGCGTAAGTAAAGCGTTGGAGCGTATGAATGCTGACTATATTCTTTCAAGTGATGAAAAGGAATTAGCTAAAGCTGACGGCTACATTTTACCTGGAGTAGGTTCTTTTAAGGATGCAATGTCCATTTTAAATGAAACAGGCTTAACAAGCTTTATTCAAAAAGTTGTAGAAGAAGGTAAACCTTTGTTAGGTATTTGCTTAGGGATGCAGTTGCTTTTTGAGGAAAGTATTGAGAATGGGGAGGCGAAGGGACTTGCTTTCCTACCTGGTAAAGTAATTAGAATTCCTGAGGCAGCAGGAAGTGAACAGCTTAAAGTGCCACATATGGGCTGGAACAACTTAAATATGAAAAATGAAAGTCCGTTACTTGCAGGTCTTTATAGTGGTTATGCTTATTTTGTTCATTCTTATTATGTTGATTCAGCTGAAGAAGACACATTGTTAGCAACAGCAAGCTATGGTGTAGAAGTACCGGCAGTAGTAGGACGTGGTAATGTGTATGGAACGCAATTCCATCCGGAAAAAAGCAGTGAGCTTGGCTTGGCCATACTAGAAAATTACATCAACATTGTGGAGGGAGAAAAACGATGAGCCAATTTATTATTTATCCGGCAATTGATATGCGCGGTGGCAAATGCGTGCGATTGCTTCAAGGCGATTATAACAAGGAAACGGTCTATGGTGACTCTCCTTTTGATATGGCGAAGACGTTTGATGACCAAGGAGCAAGCTGGATTCATATGGTAGATTTAGATGGAGCGAAAGCAGGTAAGCTTGTAAATCATCAGCATGTCATTGATGCAGCTACGAAACTATCAGCTAACATACAAATTGGCGGGGGCATTCGTACGGAGGAAGATGTAGAGTTCTACCTTTCAAACGGAGTTGACCGAGTGATTTTAGGTAGTGCGGCCATTTCTAATCCTGATTTCGTGAAAAAAATGCTCGCTGCATATGGAGAAAAAATCGCAATTGGTATAGATGCGAAAGATGGTTATGTGTCAACAGAGGGCTGGTTGAATACATCAACTGTAAAAGCAACAGATCTTGGAAAAGAGCTTGCTGCTGCAGGTGCTGAAATATTTATTTTTACGGATATCGCAACAGACGGAATGCTTTCTGGACCTAATGTGGAAGCGGTCGTTGAGATGGCGAAAGCAACTGGAAAAGAAGTGATTGCTTCTGGTGGGGTAAGCTCATTAAAAGATTTAGAGACTCTCGCTGAATATCAGCAAGAAGGTGTTGCGGGTGCGATTGTAGGAAAGGCGCTATACACAAATCAATTTTCTCTTACTGATGCTTTAAAGGTAGGAACACAATCATGATTACTAAACGAATCATACCATGCTTAGATGTAAAAGAAGGACGAGTTGTAAAAGGAATCCAGTTTTTAGGATTAAGAGACGCAGGAGATCCGGTTGAGCTTGCGAAGTTTTACGACCAAGAAGGGGCAGATGAGTTAGTCTTCTTAGACATTTCTGCTTCACATGAAGGTCGTAAAACGATGGTCGATGTTGTTGAACAGGTTGCCGCTCAGCTAGCGATTCCTTTTACAGTTGGTGGAGGAATTAACTCACTAGAAGATATGAAGCGAATTCTACGTGCAGGGGCAGATAAGGTTTCTTTAAACACAGCAGCTTTAGTAAATCCTGAGCTTATTACAGAGGGAGCAGGTTTCTTTGGTTCTCAGTGTATCGTTGTCGCAATTGATGCGAAATTTGATGAAGAATTAGGCAGCTGGAGAGTGTTTACTCATGGTGGTCGTAATGCGACACATTGGGAAGTGGTAGAATGGGCAAAAGAAGCTGTGAAACGTGGTGCTGGGGAAATTCTTCTCACAAGCATGGATAGTGATGGAGAAAAAAGCGGCTTTAATATCGCCTTAAATAAAGCGGTTAGTGAAGCGGTCACTGTTCCAGTTATTGCATCAGGTGGAGCTGGAAATGCCGAGCACTTTTTACATGCTTTTCAAGAAGGAAAAGCAGATGCTGCTCTAGCTGCTTCGATTTTTCATTACAAAGAAACGTCGGTTAAAGAAGTAAAAGCATACTTAGATCAACAGGGGGTGAATGTACGATGAACGTTAAATTTGACCAAAATGGCTTGGTTCCGGCAATCGTACAAGATGCGGCAAGTAAAGAAGTGTTAACACTAGCTTATATGAACGAAGAATCCTTACAAAAAACGTTGGATACGAAGGAAACTTGGTTTTACAGCCGTTCTAGACAAGAGCTTTGGCATAAAGGTGCAACGTCTGGGAATACGCAAAAAGTGGTTGAAATGAGATATGATTGTGATCAAGATGCCATTCTTGTCCTTGTTCAGTCTCAAGGTCCAGCATGTCATACAGGTGCATATACATGCTTTAGTGAAACAATTGAGAAACAAGAAGTTTCTCCTGCTCAAGACCGTTTCCAGATTTTAAATACATTAGAGAAATTAATTGCTGAACGTGAAAGTGAGCTGCCGGAAGGATCTTATACAACATACTTATTCACTGAAGGTGTAGATAAAATTTTGAAGAAGGTCGGAGAAGAAGCAGGGGAAGTAATTATTGCTTCTAAAAACCGTGACCATGATGAGTTGAAATGGGAAGTGGCTGATTTGCTATTTCACTTAATGGTTTTATTACGAGAGCAGAAGCTACCTTTAGATGACGTGTTAAAGGTATTAGAGGAGAGACATGCGTCAAAATAAAGTCAGTGAGGCAATCGGTTTAACATCGATTGCCTTTATATATGGGGATGTGCTGTGTGCCCTGCTTTTTCCTGCTTATTGGTTAGTCTTTTTTAGATAAGTTTTCTCGATCAATAGCCTGGGGTGGCCTCTCAAACCATTCATTTTTAATCATGATATTTACACCGTCTTCTGCATATAATCCTATGTCTTTCATCATTTTTAAGTATTTTGCAGCTACATCACGTCTAAACGATAAAGCTAGCGAGCCCCCAATATTCCCCAAACCTATCCCGTTTAATGACATAACGTGAAATAGCATTAATTTATCTGAAAAAGGGGCAACCGTTGAATCTGTTACTTCTGTATCCCATGTCATTGGGGAAGGAAGTGTGCTTTCTTCTAAAATTTGACGTAAAGATTCCATAATTGACTTTGCTAAGTCAATTCCTCTTACAAAGTGGTTTCTAAGCTCTTCAGAACCAGCTGTCTGGGCAAACCCAATTAACAAGGCTTTTCCGTTTGCGTTGTTTGTGTGATTCATGTAGATGTGGGCAATTTCATCTGCTGTTAATGTTCTTCGTTCACCAAACCAACCTCGTAGGAAACTTTGCTTTTTAACCACATCAGGATGATCTGGAACTGCGATGTACGGCGGGCGAATATAAAGTCCTTTTGAGAGCATAACTTCTTTTGCAACATCTTCTACCTGTGCTGCTTCAACCAAATAATGAAAATATAAGTCCCTAATATCTTTTCTAGCACTCATAGAAAATGCCATTCCATCTGCAGCAATTCCAGCCTTACCCAAGTTGCGAATAAAGTAAAGCATGTACGTATCAGAATATAATCTCGGCGCATCAAAATTAATATCTTCATCAGAAAAGCCAATGGGAATTGGGTAGTTCTCTTTATTAAAAATCTCTTTTAATGTTAAAAGATGTTCAGTAGACTTTTGTAAACTAAAGTTAATTACTTGTTTTATTTCTTCATCTACTACAATTTTGCTAAAATACTTCAATACTGGATTCGATGCACTCTCGGTCATATAGGATGTCCACAGCGCAGCAAGCTCTGCTGATGTTAAGTCGATATGATGTTCCATTTTATCCATAGTCCCGATCCTCCTTGTTTGTTAGTACTAGTATAAACAATTGAAGTGTAAATATTTGTAATTCATTAAATGTGAGAAAGGGCTTAATAAATATCTATTTAGAACTATAAACTTATGGTATACTTACGTACGGGAATTTAATGAAATGGAGGATCTCAGTGGGAAGACAATTGAGCAAACAACAAAAAAGAGCACAGGTTGTCCCGTTTCTCCAAGATGGACAATATTACTATAATAAGGGCCTCAAGGCTTACCGTGAATATAACTATCAAAAGGCAAGTAAATATTTACAGAAGAGCATTGAGTTAGATCCGAATGACTCAATGAAGCTGTCTCAGCTAGCGGCCATCTATACAGATATGGGAAAATACAGCCAATCAAATGAATTGCTTTCACACATACTTGAAGAGCTTGATCAGGATATGACGGAATGTCATTATTTAATGGCAAATAATTACGCACATCTTGGATTGTTTCAGGAAGCCTACAAGTGTGCGACTGAATATGCAAATAAAGAGCCATATGGTGAGTTTACTGAAGAAAATGAAGATCTTATTGATCTTTTAACGATGGAAGATGATGATGAAGAGCCATTTTTAAAAGATCCTGATGATTTAATTTTAAAACAGGATGCGGCAAAATCACTACTTGAAACAAGTCAGTTTGAAGAAGCGATTTTACTTCTAGAGGAAATTGTTGCTGAATACCCTGAATTTTGGTCAGCACACAACAACTTATCTTTAGCCTATTTTTATGTAGGAGAAGTGGAAAAAGCTAAAGAGTACCTGCAAACTGTCCTTGAACGGAATCCAGGCAATTTACATGCTTATTGTAATCTTTTAGTATTCTATTATTATGAACGCCAGGATGACAAGGTTGAGGAGCTTGCAAATACTCTATCGACTGTACACCCGCTTTTATTCGAACATCGCTATAAATTAGGGGCAACATTCGCTTTAGTTGGTTATTATCCTTTAGCATACAAATGGCTTCGTTCATTACACAAACAAGGCTACGAAGGTGATGAAGTATTCTACTATTGGCTGTCATATGCAGCTTATTTTACAGGAAATGTATCATTCTCTGAGCAAATGTGGGAGCGAGTATTAAAGGAAAATAAAGATAAAGCAGGCTCTGAGCCGTGGAATTTGAACGCAGATTCAAATCAGCGAGTGAGTAATATGACACTAGAAGAGCGCCTATACGCGATTTTCTTGGCCATACAAACAAAAAATCTCGATCAACTATATGAATATCAATCATCAGCTGTCCCGCAATCACAGCTGGAAAAAGAGTTTATCAAACTAGCTTTATCTAAACACTTTGATTCATATGATCAGGTCTCGTCTCTCTATCAAATAGCAGAGTCTTTATTCGTGCATTCCGAGCATGATGAATTATTTTTGTTCTCATTCCGTATTTTAATGAAAGCTTATAAACAAAATTACTCGCTAAAAAACTACCAAGGCTGGGCTGCTGCTCTGGACTATGTATGGAGAAGCCAAGCAAACCAGTCAATTACACAAACTGTTATTGCTTCTGAGTACGGCACATCGGTATCGTCTGTAGGGAAGTATGTAAAGCTTGTGAAGAGTATTTTAGCTTAATGATAAAACCTGCCTGAGAGAAGGCGGGTTTTTTGTTGGAGATGTAAGGAATCATGTTCATGAAAATCAATACATTCATCTTGGTGCTCCACAAATGAGCAAAAATATGGCATGATTTCACTATATTTTATACGATGTCTATAAGGCAAAATGATGAAGACGGTAGGAAAAGGGTGTATGTGTCTTCTCGTATTGGCAGATAATCAAAGTAAAGGTCATTTTAAGGAGTGAACAACGTGTCAGAAGAAAAAATTTATGACGTCATTATTGCAGGAGCAGGTCCCGCTGGAATGACAGCTGCTGTTTATACGTCTCGTGCAAATTTATCAACGTTAATGATTGAGCGTGGAGTACCGGGCGGCCAAATGGCAAACACAGAGGAAGTTGAAAACTATCCGGGCTTTGATCATATATTAGGACCAGAATTATCAACGAAAATGTTTGATCATGCGAAGAAATTCGGTGCAGAATATGCGTACGGAGATATTCAGGAAATTATTGATGGTGAAGAATACAAAACAGTAAAAGCTGGGAAAAAAGTATATAAAACAAGAGCAATCATTATTGCAACAGGTGCAGAATACAAAAAAATCGGTGTTCCTGGAGAGAAAGAACTAGGTGGACGTGGCGTATCTTATTGCGCAGTTTGTGATGGTGCTTTCTTTAAAGGAAAAGAATTAGTCGTTGTTGGCGGAGGAGATTCAGCAGTTGAAGAGGGTGTTTATTTAACTCGATTCGCTTCAAAGGTTACAATTGTTCACCGTCGTGATGAATTAAGAGCGCAAAAAATTCTTCAGCAGCGTGCATTTGATAATGAAAAGATCGACTTTATCTGGAATCATACAGTAAAAGAAATTCATGATGTAGACGGCAAGGTTGGCAAAGTGACCTTAGTGAACACGCAAAATGGAGAAGAACAAGAATTCAAAACAGATGGTGTGTTCATTTATATCGGAATGGTTCCACTATCAAAGCCATTTGAAAGCCTTGGGATTACGAACGAAATGGGCTATATTGAAACAAATGACCGTATGGAAACAAGAGTTGAGGGGATTTTTGCAGCTGGAGATATCCGTGAAAAAATGCTCCGTCAAATTGTGACAGCTACAGGTGACGGTAGTATTGCGGCACAAAGTGCTCAACACTATGTAGAAGAGCTTGTTGAAAAGCTTAAAGTAAGTAAATAATTATTTCAACGTAAAAGAATGTCGAATGGCGGTTAACAATTTCGTAATTGTGTTTTAACTCTCCTGTAACATGAGTGAAACAATTATGAGGTACTATATAAATAGTAATTGACCCCCTTTTATAAATAGACTTAATTTCGAGCATGGGCGCCCTTTCCCGTGCTCCCTTTTTTTGTTCTTCAACCTGTTTTTATTTCTTTTTTAAAAAAATGAAACAGATTTCCATCTTATCCGTATATACATATAGTAAATTCCTCTTTTTTTACCAAATGAAAAGCTAATCGTGTTCGTTGTATACATAATTTGAACATAGTATAATAAACAAAAGTAAAGATCGAGATAAAATGAGGAAAATTCCAATGTCATGTGAATAATAGAGGTGAAGAATTTGCAAAGAGTAACCAACTGCGTCTTAATGGAAGGAAACAAGGTTCTTCTCCTGCAAAAGCCTAGAAGAGGTTGGTGGGTAGCTCCCGGTGGGAAAATGGAACTGGGGGAATCTGTGAAGGATACTGTCACACGTGAATACAGGGAAGAAACAGGAATCTATATAAAAAACCCTCAATTAAAAGGTATTTTTACGTTCATCATACAAGATGGAAAAGATATTGTTTCAGAATGGATGATGTTTACCTTCTTAGCAACTGATTATCAAGGAACGAATGTAGGAGAATCAGAAGAAGGAACAATTAAATGGCATGATAAAGAAGCGGTTCAGGAGTTACCGATGGCACCAGGAGACCACCACATCCTGGATTATGTGATGAAAGGTACTGGAATGCTTTACGGGACCTTTACATATACTCCAGATTTTGAACTATTATCTTATCGCTTGGATCCACAATAAACCGTCATATTTACTTACAAGCTTTTATAAGAAATGAATACATTTATGATACGTTACATGTAGCAGGAAAACGAGAGGAGGAGAGATTAATGAGTGTCGAGCAGAATGAGCAGCAATTTTCACAGCAAGATGTGCAGATGGTTATTATTACTGGTATGTCTGGCGCAGGAAAAACAGTAGCCATTCAAAGTTTTGAAGACCTAGGTTACTTCTGTGTGGACAACTTGCCGCCAACCCTTTTACCGAAGTTTTTGGAGTTAATGAAAGAATCTGGCTCTAAAATGAATAAAGTTGCATTAGTTATGGATCTTCGTGGAAGAGAGTTTTTCGATAGCTTGTTTAAAGCACTTGATGATCTACCGGAAAACTCATGGGTAACTCCCCATATTTTATTCCTTGATGCGAAAGACTCTACTCTTGTCACAAGATATAAGGAAACAAGACGCTCCCATCCGTTAGCTTCTAAAGGTCTTCCATTAGAAGGGATTGGCTTAGAGCGAGAACTGTTAGAAGAGATGAAGGGTAGAGCTCAATTAATTTATGATACATCAGATTTAAAGCCAAGAGAGCTACGTGAAAAGATCCTTAAACAATTTTCATCAAGTGTTCAGCACACGTTTACCGTGAATGTAACATCATTTGGTTTTAAATATGGAATCCCAATTGATGCTGATCTTGTCTTTGATGTTCGTTTCCTACCAAATCCTCATTATATAGAACATATGAGGCCAAAAACAGGCTTGCAGGAAGAGGTTTCTTCATACGTGTTAAAGTGGAATGAAACACAAAAGTTTCTTGAAAAGCTTATAGATTTGCTTACGTTCATGCTGCCTTATTATAAACGTGAAGGAAAAAGTCAAATTGTTATTGCGATTGGTTGCACAGGAGGTCAACATCGCTCAGTAACACTCGCTGAATATCTTGCAAAACATTTCCACCAAGACTATCATACTCAAGTCTCACACCGAGATATTGAGAAGAGAAAGAATCACTAAGCATGACAGAACATTTGCCTAAAGTTGTGATTATCGGGGGCGGTACAGGGTTATCCGTTTTATTAAGAGGGTTAAAGCACTTTCCTGTTGATATTACGGCCATTGTGACTGTTGCTGATGATGGCGGGAGCTCGGGCAGGCTCCGAAATGAGTTGAACATTCCACCTCCTGGAGATATACGAAATGTATTAGCTGCTTTATCTGATGTTGAACCACTTGTTGAAGAACTATTTCAACATCGCTTCAATAAAGGGAATAATCTCATTGGCCATTCCTTAGGGAATCTCATTTTAGCTGCTATGACGAATATTACTGGTGATTTTGTTCATGCAATCAAAGAAATGAGTACTGTCTTAAATGTACGTGGAAAAGTTTTACCAGCTGCTAATTCTAGTGTTGTGTTAAACGCAGAAATGGAAGATGGCACAATTGTATCAGGAGAGTCAAAAATTCCTTTCTCAGGTAAAAGAATTAAAAAGGTGTTTTTGAGTCCCACCGAAATTGAGCCTCTTCCTGAAACAATTGATGTGATCAGAGAAGCTGATTTAATTGTCATTGGTCCAGGCAGCTTGTACACAAGTATCCTACCGAATCTTCTTGTACCGAAAATAGGAGAAGAAGTTTGCAAAGCAAAAGCGAAAAAGGTATATATCTGCAATGTGATGACACAGGCGGGGGAAACATTAAATTACTCTGCAAGTGACCATGTGAAAGCATTGTATGAGCATATGAATGAATCATTTATTGATACCATTCTCGTAAATGAAGAAGAAATACCTGAGAACATAAAGTCATTATATGAGGAGGAGCTTGCGAAGCCTGTTCATTATGATATTGAAAGGTTAAAATTACTAGGTCTTGAAGTGATAACAGACAATATTGTTTGTTATGAGAATAGTGTCATTCGACATGACACAAATAAAGTTGCAAAGCTATTATATGGAATTCTTCAAGAAGACTAACACGGGTTCCAGGTAAAGAATGGGGGTGCAGAGTTGTCATTTGCATCTGAAACGAAAAAAGAATTAACGAATTTAGAACTAAAACCGTGCTGCTTACGAGCTGAGTTATCAGCTTTAATTCGTATGAATGGATCACTGTCATTTTCAAACAAAATGCTGGTTTTAGATATTCAAACAGAGAATGCAGCGATTGCCAGAAGAATTTATACTTTGTTAAAAAAGCAATATCAAGTATCAGTAGAGCTGCTTGTTCGAAAGAAAATGCGTTTGAAAAAAAACAATGTTTATATCGTAAGACTTGTTGAAGAAGCCAAGTCGATACTAGAGGATCTGAATATTTTAGATGAAGGGTTTACCTTCTATCATAGTATTTCTGAAAATCTTGTGAAAAAGAAATGTTGCAAACGCTCTTATATAAGAGGCGCATTTCTTGCTGGAGGCTCCGTTAATAACCCGGAAACCTCATCCTATCACCTTGAAATTTTCTCACTATATAAAGAGCATAACGATTCTCTTTGTGAGTTAATGAATACATTTGATTTGAATAGCAAAACGTTAGAGCGTAAAAAAGGCTTTATCACGTATTTAAAAGAAGCAGAAAAAATCACAGAGTTTTTAAATGTCATTGGTGCCCATCAAGCGCTACTTCGATTTGAGGATGTTCGCATTGTTCGTGACATGAGAAATTCAGTGAATCGTTTGGTGAACTGTGAAACAGCCAATCTTAACAAAACAATTGGTGCCGCACTAAGACAGGTAGAGAATATTCGCTTTATTGATGATAAAATAGGCTTAGATGCTTTACCGGATAAACTAAGAGAAATCGCCAAGCTGAGAGTCGAATATCAAGATGTCACGTTAAAAGAGCTAGGTGAAATGGTATCAAGTGGTACCATCAGCAAATCGGGTATCAATCATCGACTACGTAAGCTAGATCAAATAGCTGAACAATTAAGAACTGGTCAACCGTTATCATTAAAATAAATATAAAAAAACTAAAGAAGAGAAGAGGAGATTACTATGGTTGAAAAGCAAGTAGAAGTAAATCTTAAAACAGGTTTACAAGCACGTCCAGCTGCATTATTTGTTCAAGAAGCAAATCGTTTTGCATCTGATGTGTTTTTAGAAAAAGACGGCAAAAAAGTAAACGCAAAAAGTATTATGGGACTCATGAGCTTAGCAGTTAGCACTGGAGCAGTTATTAATTTAATTGCAGAGGGGAACGACGAGCAAGAGGCTGTTGAAGCTTTAGCAAAGTTTGTGCAGCAAGAAGGATAATTCCATAAGAAGAAGCAGGCATTGATTATAATGTCTGCTTTTTTTATGTTTTTGGGGGAAATGGTGGGAGTTCTGTCCGATAGTGTGAGAATTGGGACAACCATAGGGGAGGAAAGGGAGGATGTTTCTCGATAGTGAGGGAATCGGGACACACATGGGAGAGGGAAGAGAGGATGTGTCTTGATAGTGCGGGAATCGGGACACAAATCGGGCAGGGAAAAGAAGATGTGTCTCGATAGTGAGGGAATCGGGACAAACATAGGGGAGGAAAGAGAAGATGTGTCTCGATAGTGAGGGAATCGGGACACAAATAGGGGAGGGAAGAGAAGGTGTGTCTCGATAGTGCGAGAATTGGGACACAAGTAGGGGAGGAAATAGGAATTGGGTCTCGATAGTACGGGAATCTGGACAAACAAAGGTGAGGAAAGAGCACTTGTGTCTCGATAGTGCGAGAATCGGGACACAAATGGGAGAGAGAAGAGAGGATGAGTCTCGATAGTGCGAGAATCGGGACAAACATGGGGGAGAGAAGAGAGGATGAGTCTGGATAGTGAGGGAATCGGGACAAACATAGGATAGGGAAGAGAAGATGTGTCTCGATAGTGCGAGAATCGGGACACACATCGTGGAGGGAAGAGAAGGGGTGTCTCGATAGTGCGAGAATTGGGACACAAGTAGGGGAGGAAATAGGAATTGGGTCTCGATAGTACGGGAATCTGGACAAACAAAGGTGAGGAAAGAGCACTTGTGTCTCGATAGTGCGGGAATTGGGACACAAATAGGGGAGGAAATAGGAATTGTGTCTCGATAGTGAGGGAATCGGGACACAAATGGGATAGGGAAGAGAAGATGTGTCTCGATAGTGCGGGAATCGGGACAAACATAGGGGAGGGAAAAGAAGATATGTCTCGATAGTGCGGGAATCGGGACACAAATCGGGCAGAGAAAAGAAGATGTGTCTCGATAGTGCGGGAATCGGGACACAAATAGGATAGGGAAGAGAAGATATGTCTTGATAGTGCGAGAATCGGGACACAAATAGGAAAGGGAAGAGAAGATGTGTCTCGATAGTGCGGGAATCGGGACACAAATCGGGCAGGGAAGAGAAGATGTGTCTCGATAGTGCGAGAATCGGGACACAAATAGGAAAGGGAAGAGAAGATATGTCTCGATAGTGCGGGAATCGGGACACAAATCGGGCAGGAAAGAGAAGATGTGTCTCGATAGTGCGAGAATCGGGACACAAATCGGACAGGGAAGAAAAGATGTGTCTCGATAGTCCGAGAATCGGGACAAACAAAGGTGAGGAAAGAGCACTTGTGTCTCAATAGTGTGACAATCGGGACAAACCAAGGGTAGGAAAGAGCACTTATGTCTCGATAGTACGAGAATCAGGACAAGACTAAACCAGGAAAGAGAAGATGTGACTCAATTACAAAAAAGAGCAACTAATCACATAAGACATAAGCTCCATCTCCTACCTCCGTGACTCAGTGCTTATATGCCCTCAATCTAAAACAAAAAAGCCCCAATCACTATCAAATCGGATTGGGACCTACTTCATCTAGTCTTATTTACTTAACGTATTACGATCTAACACCTTGTCAATTAAACCATATTCTAACGCACGATCAGCAGTCATGAAGTTGTCACGCTCTGTATCGCGTTCGATAACTTCTAGATCTTGACCTGTACGATCAGAAAGAATTCTGTTTAATTTGTCACGTAAGAATAAGATACGTTTTGCTGCAATTTCGATTTCCGTTGCTTGACCTTGTGCGCCACCAAGTGGTTGGTGAATCATCACTTCACTGTTTGGAAGAGCATAACGTTTACCTTTTTCACCAGCTGCAAGTAAGAATGCACCCATTGAAGCAGCCATACCAATACAAATCGTTGATACTTGTGGTTTAATGAATTGCATTGTATCGTAGATTGCCATACCTGCTGTGATGGATCCACCAGGGCTGTTGATGTAAATTGAGATATCTTTCTCTGGATCTTCAGCTTCTAAAAACAGTAGCTGTGATACAATTGAATTTGCAACATTATCGTCGATGCCGCTTCCAAGCATAATGATACGGTCCTTTAAAAGACGGGAGTAAATGTCATAAGCACGCTCACCACGGTTTGTTTGTTCAATAACTGTAGGGATTAAATTCATTTCATATTCCTCCTTTATTTTAAGAAAGATTCGTTGTTCTAAAAGGTAAAAGTTTAATATGTAATCTTTTAGAACAGTAAACATAAACATGTTTCAAAGGTAAATCTTATGTATCTCCATCATACAACTATGGTCAATAAAGGTCAAACGAAAAGACCGATGCTTTACGATGAATTTTTAAGTGCCATCAGTGGTGTCTATACTATACTATGTATGCGATAACCATAACATGTAATCATGTTTCCCACATTTGCTTATTTTCAAACTGTGAGAATACTTTTTTCACTACTTAAAATATCTCCTAAAAGAGAAAATGAACAGAGAACATGAAAAAGGCAGACCAAAAAAGCCTGCCAGATCACAAAAACACATTAAAATGGTTTTACAGTCATTAAAACAATTAGGATAACCGCAGATGCATGTAGAACATTATTAAACGGGATCACCTGTTTTGCCAGCTTTTTATACTCTTCTGGTAACTCTTCACCTTCATGGCTTTCAAGTGATTTTAATTGCAGTTTTTCTTTTTTAGGGAGTATTCCTGCTGTGATTGGTTGAACAGCTACGTAAATAACAAGGGAAGCAATGTACCAAACTTCTTTAAAAAGATAAGGATTGATAATAGCCATAATAATACCTGTAAGTAATAATGTGATGCTTCCCACTTTTGCGAACTTTTCAATGCCTTTAGAAACCTTATGAGCAAACTGAGCTTGTGATACAGTTTTTACATTACTCATTAATACTGGCATTCCAAATGTAGCCCCAAGCCCAACAACAGCCGCAACAAGATGGATAAGTAATAAAATTGTGTAAAAAGTCATGCTTTTTCTCCTCCTTTTTTACTA